>JAWOJI010000183.1:0-9968 GCA_046481735.1 Desulfatiglandales bacterium
GCGGGCAACCCGCAAGTACGAGAACATCTCGCATGACCCGCGGGTTGCCCTGCTCATCGACAGCCGATCCAATTTGAACTCCGACACCCATGGCGCCATTGCAGTGACCGCCACAGGAAAAGCGGAGGAAGTCGCCGAAAAGGAAAAAGAGGCGTTGCTGAAAATCTACCTTGCCAAACACCCCCACCTGAAAGAATTCGCGTATTCGCCGACCTGCGCCCTCTTTCGGGTCAAGGTCGAAACCTATTACATGGTGAGCAAATTCCAAAAAGTCTTTGAACTTCATATATCACAATGAACCTGAGCCTTCGCCTGGACGAGATAACGGAAAGGGATCATCCTCGGGTGGGCGGCAAATTTCTTGCTCTTTCCCGGATGGCGAAAGAGGGTCTTCATGTGCCAAATGCGATCTGCATTGTTGCCGAAGTCTATGAAAGGCACATTTCCTTGTCGGGGCTCAGGGAGAGAATCCTTCTCGAATTGACTCGCAAGAGCTTCGAGGAGATGCGCTGGGAGGAGATGTGGGATGCCTCCCTGAGAATTCGGAACATGTTTCTCACCACACCTCTGCTTCCGGACATCTACTCCGGCCTGCGGGAAGCGATTGAAAGGGAGTTCCATGACAAATCCGCGGTGGTGCGCTCCTCGGCGCCTGGTGAAGATTCCTCAAATGCCTCTTTTGCCGGGATTCATGAATCCTATGTCAATGTGACTGGAACAGAAAACATTCTGGAGCATGTGCAAAAGGTTTGGGCGTCTTTGTGGTCCGATGCCGCTTTGCTTTACCGTCAAGAACTGGGGTTGGCCGTGGAGACGAGCGCCATGGCGGTCATCGTTCAGGAAATCATCGACGGGGATCGTTCGGGAGTTGTTTTCAGCATGAGTCCGAACGACCCTGCCCAAGCGATCATCGAGTCTGTTCACGGGTTGAACCAAGGCCTTGTGGACGGATCGGTGGAACCCGACCGGTGGGTGCTTTCACGCACTTCGGGCCGCGTTTTGGATCATCTTGCCCCTCCCAGGGAAAAACAGGTGGTGACCGCACCCGGGGGCGTGCGTGTCAAGGAGCTGTCGGCGGAGCAGGCGCGTCGCTCTCCCTTGATTGAAGCGGAGGTTACCCTGGTTTTCGGGCTGGCCGTCGCGGCGGAGAAACTTTTCAGAGCGCCCCAGGATGTGGAGTGGACCTTTAAAGGATCGACTCTTTACGTCCTTCAGTCCAGGCCGATTACCACAGTTGAGAACACCGCAAGGGACGATCGACGGCCCTGGTATCTCTCGTTGCGAGGGACTTTTGACAATCTGAAAAGCCTTCGATTGAAGATCGAAGAAGAACTGATTCCTGCAATGGTGGAAGAAGCTTCGAGGCTCTCGGAAACAGAGTTCGGAGAACTTTCAGACGCGGATCTTGCCGAAGAGATCGAGAAACGCCGGCAGATCCATGATCACTGGGTGAAGGTCTACTGGAAGGATTTCATTCCTTTTGCCCATGGCGCCCGCCTTTTCGGTCAAGTCTACAACGACACGATCCGGCCCACGGATCCCTACGAGTTCATGGATCTCCTGGGGAATACGGAAATGATGAGTCTTGCCAGAAATGAGATTCTCGAAGAAATGGCGGGCATGGTGAGAGCCGATCCGCAACTGGAGAAAGCTCTCAGGGAAAAGCAGTTTGCCATGGCGGAGAAGGAGTTCCTCCGCAAGCTGGAAGGGTTCATGGAAAAGTTCTATGACCTCGCTTGCGGAAAGGCTCAGTGCTTTCAAGGGCCTGACGGCGTTGTGCCGATTGTCCTCGAAATGGCTTCCCGACCCCCGAGGGATAAACTCATGAAGACCAAGGACGGCACTGCTCTCAGGGAGGCTTTTCTCAGCCGTTTCCAGGGAGAGGAAAGGGCAAGGGCTCATGAGCTTTTGGATCTGGCAAGGACGAGCTACCGCCTCAGGGATGACGATAACATTCATCTTGGGAGAATCGAAGGGCGTCTGATCGATGCGGCGGAAGAAGGGAAAAGGCGACTTAGGGCAAGGGGCCTGGCCGACCCGGAGAACCTGGAGGTTCAAGCTGTAGCTCGATCCCTAAGAGATCCTACCTTTGTGCAGGAAGCTTCCTCTCTTGTTGAGATTGAAAAATCCGGCTTTGTCGCCAAACCCCGGCAACTCATTGGCCAGCCTTCAGGTCCCGGGCTGGCCAAGGGGCGCGCGCGGGTCATCAAGGAGGCTTCTGATCTACTGGCCTTCAAAGCGGGAGAGGTGTTGGTGTGTGACGCCCTTGATCCCAACATGACCTTTGTCGTTCCCCTTTGTGCCGCGATCGTGGAGCGAAGAGGAGGAATGCTGATCCACGGCGCCATCATAGCAAGGGAGTATGGCCTTGCTTGCGTTACAGGGGTGGCCGACGCCACCTTGTTGATCGATACCGGAGACCCGTTGACCGTGGACGGGTACCTTGGAATCGTGGTGATAGGATGAGAGGGGAATGAGGTTCTTCAGGTTTTCGGCAGACCGGTTGATCTGCTTTCGTCAGGCAGGAAAGTGACTCCAATGATCTGTCGCTCCAAAACTTTTTTTGTTCACTTTTATGTTGAAATATATAAAAAGTCGTATAAGATGTGCCGACGCTGGAGGACAACCTAACCACACTTAACATTCTTGGGGAAAGGAGATTGTACGATGAACAAGGGGGATTTGGTGAATGAGGTCGCAAAGGTGGTGAGCACCAAGAAGGAAGCCGTTGCTGCGGTTGACACGTTCTTGTCGGCGATCACGCAGGCGCTGAAGAAGAAGAGCGCGGTCACCCTGGTCGGCTTTGGCACGTTCAAGGTTGACAAGAGAAAGGCCAGGAAAGGAAGAAATCCTCAAACAGGGGAGGAGATCAAGATCAAAGCCAAGAACGTACCGAAGTTCATTGCGGGCAAGGCCTTAAAGGATGCTGTAAATTAAGCAGGTTCACAATAGCTTTCAGGAAACCCCCATCCGGCAAGGCGAGGGCCGGATGGGGGTTTTTTTTGAATAATGACGAGCTGGTATTTCCTGAGTATCGTAGCCCTCATTCTGATGGGAACCCAGAGGTTCCTTTACAAGGTTTCTGCAGAGAGGAATTGCCCTACTGCGTGGACTACCTTTTCATTCATGGCCACGGTCACATTGATCAGTGCGATATTCTTCCTCCTCTTCAGGGAACCGGTCCTGGACCACAAGATGCTGTGGTTGACGGCTTTCTGGAACAGTGTCGCCTTTGTGCTCGGCACCGTCACCCACATGGAAGCATTGAAGCACATCCCTACCAGCATCGCCTACCCGGTGATACGGCTTAACATGGTCCTGGTCATCCTCTTCTCCATCTTCTATTTCGGGGATCGCCTCGCACCCAGCCAGGTTGCCGGCATTGTCATCGCATTGGCGGTGATCGTTCTTCTCACGCGGGATGCGGGGAGGGAGAAGGGCGCCTTCGGCCATGTCAAGAAGGGATTGATCCTGGTTTTCTTCTCCGTCGTATTCGGCGCCCTGGCTTCCATATCCAGCAAGTTCGCGGCTCTCTATGCGAACAAGCTTGGATTCATGGCCCTCTCCTACTGCATGGGAACTTTTTTTGCCTTCGGCCTCGCACAAAGGATGAAAACAAGTGAAGGGACGAAGCGCCTGAAAGAAGCCATGGTGATCGGTGTTGTGATGGGCTTCATCAACTTCGCGGGCTTTTATGCTTTTCTCGGAGCTCTCGCAACAGGGCCGCTCTCCCTCGTGGTGACCGTGACCGGCATGCACTTCGCCGTGGCCGTTCTTCTTTCCGTCGTTGTGTACAAAGAAAGAATTACCTTCACGCGGGCCCTTGCCATTGCCCTGAGCATGGTATCCGTTTTTTTCCTGAGGGCATAATCCTCTCCTTGATTGCCAAATCAGGATCAAAGCATATAGGATTTCGCAGGAGAGCTTTTCATGTCGAACCTGAGAGTCTTCACCAGCAACCGTCTCGAGACCCTTGCAGAGGCTCTGGCGAATCTTCTCCGGGACCCTCTTGCATCTCCCCTGGATCAGGAAATCATTGTGGTCCAGAGCAAAGGGATGGAGCGCTGGGTATCCATGCAGCTGGCCGAGCGGCACGGCGTCTGCGCCAACTGCCGGTTCCCTTTCCCCAACGCCTTCATGAACGAGGTTTTCAGGGCGATTCTGCAGGATCTGCCCGCGCCCTCGCTGTTTGATCCGGATGTCATGACCTGGCGTGTCATGAAGGCAATTCCCCTGGTCATTGAGGAGCCTGCATTCAGGGCGATCCGGACGTACCTCGAGAGCGGACGAAGCGATCTCAAACGCTTTCAACTCTCTCAAAGGATTGCCGATGTTTTTGATCAGTATCTTCTTTTTAGACCTGAAATGGTGTTGCAGTGGGAAAAGGGGAAAGCCGCTCACTGGCAATCCCTCTTGTGGCGGAAACTCGCAGAAGGCCATGAATCCGATCATCGGGCGGCACTGGGTGCTCGATTCTTTGCCGCCGTGGAAAGACAGGCTCAGCCTGCTCCAGGAGTTCCCGAAAGAGTCTCGGTGTTCGGGATATCTGCGCTGCCCCGCTTCCACGTCCAGTTCTTGGCTTCCCTGGCTCGGGTCATCCAGGTAGATCTGTTCCTTATGAATCCCTGCAAGGAGTACTGGGGGGACATCCTTTCCCCTTTGGAGACAAGGAAAGGGGCGCTCTCCCAAGAGAGACCGGCTCAGGAGCATCTCCACATGGAAAAGGGAAACTCCCTTCTCGCCTCCATGGGGGCGCTTGGGAGGGATTTCTTTGACATGATCCTGGAGTTCCAGGCGACGGAGTTTTCATGGTGCGAGGCGCCCGGCGAAGGAACTCTTTTGAACGCCATTCAAACGGATATCCTGAATCTCCATGAGAGAAGGGAGAAACGGGTGATTTCGGAAGATGATCTATCCCTCCAGATTCATTCCTGTCACAGTCCGATGAGGGAAGTGGAGGTGCTCCAGGATCAACTGCTCCGGATGTTCGAAGAGACCCCCGATCTTCTTCCCAAAGACATTCTCGTGATGATGCCGGATATCGAACGCTATGCACCTTACATACAGGCTGTCTTCGACGCGCCGAAAGAAGGGGGCGAGAGAATCCCTTTCACCATCGCCGACAGGAGCATACGGAAGGAGGGAGGCGTCGGCGAAACGTTCCTGAATATTCTTGATCTGGAAGGAAGCCGCTTTGGGGTCAACCAGGTCCTGAACATCCTGGAAAGCTCACCGGTTCGGGGCAAATTCGGCTTTTCCGATGAGGACCTGGAAAGGGTTCGCCGATGGGTGTCCGAAACGAGGATCCGGTGGGGGGTCGATGAGACCCACAAGGCGGAACTGGGGCTGCCGGCGTTTCCTCAAAACACCTGGAGAGCGGGCCTGGAAAGGGTGCTGCTTGGTTTTGCCATGCCGGGCCACGATGAAAAAATGTTTTCCGGAATCCTTCCGTACGATCCCATCGAGGGTGGGGAAACCCGGGTTCTCGGTTCTTTTGTGGACTTCGCCGACAAACTGTTCGGTGTGGCAGCCTCTCTCGGGCAACCCAGGTCTTTGGAAGCCTGGAAACAGACCCTTGGGGAACTCCTGGATGGTTTTTTCGAGCCGGAGGAAGAAACGGAACGGGAAATTCAAGAACTCCGTCGAATGCTCGAGAATCTGACCCAGGCAGGAACAGACGCTCTGTTTGACGAGAGGGTCCATCTGAGGATCGTCAGAAGCTACCTTGCCGAGCGCCTAGACAAAACAGGGTTCGGCTTCGGTTTTATGACAGGGGGAGTGACCTTCTGCGCCATGCTGCCCATGCGAAGCATCCCGTTCAGGACGATCTGCCTGCTGGGTATGGACGGCGAGGCCTATCCGAGGCAATCCAAACCGCTGGGCTTTGACTTTATGGCCAGATATCGCAGGAAAGGGGATCGATCCAGGAGAAACGACGACCGGTACCTTTTTCTGGAAGCCGTCCTCTCCGCGCGGGAGAAGCTTTACATCAGTTACGTGGGACAGAGCATAGAGGACAATTCATTGATCCCTCCCTCGGTGCTGGTGAGCGAACTCATGGATTATGTGGAGCAGGGCTTCGAGACTCCCGAAAGCGACATTCGTGACCACCTTCACACCAGACACCGCCTCCAGTCATTCAGCCCGGAATACTTCAAGGGCAATCCAAAGCTTTTCACCTACTCAGAGGAGAACCGTGACGTCGCAGGAATTCTGCTGTCAGGCCGCACGGAAACGGGCCGGTTTCTGACCGCGGGGCTAAGCGAGCCCGATGAGTCATGGAGGAGAGTGGATCTCAACGGGCTCTGCTCCTTCTTCTCCAACCCAGCAAAATTCCTCCTCAACAGGCGACTGGGACTGTACCTGGAGCAGGCGCCGGCCATTGCGGAGGAGAGGGAACCCTTTGACGTGCAAGCCCTTGAGAGGTACTCCCTTGAAGACAAAATGCTCCGGCGGCTTCTGCGGGGGGAATCTTTGAAGGAGGAGTTCCTCTTCGCCGTGGCTTCGGGTGCGCTTCCTCACGGAACCGTGGGCCAATGCATCTATGAAAAGCTCAGCCCCGGAGTCGCGCGTTTCTACCGGGAGCTTTTGCCCATGATGGGTGAGCATGCTCGAGAGCCCATGAGCTTCCAACTCGATCTGGGATCGTTTTCACTTGCGGGACAGCTCGATCGTGTTTTCATGGACAGGATGATTCGTTACCGTTATGCGCGCATGAAGGGCAAAGACCTGATTGCAGGCTGGATTCACCACCTGGTGCTGAACTGTGTCGGAACAGAGGGCTTCCCCCGGCACACGGTGCTTGCAGGGTTGTCCGGGAAAAGCGGCGCGGACCGAGAGGGGCTTTTTTTCGAGTACAGCCCCGTTGACGAGGGACAGGTGATTCTCGAAGGTTTGCTTGAGCGGTACTGGGAGGGATTGAAGAGACCCTTGCACTTCTTTCCGGAATCCTCGTGGAAATATGCAGAGCTTGCGCTCCTGCGAGAGAAGTCGAGGGAGGCGGCCCTCGATCAAGCGCGAAAGACATGGGAGGGAACTGAGTGGGGCAGGGGGGAAATGGAGGACCCTTACTGGGAGCTCTGTTTTCGCGGGAACGACCCCATGGATGCCTCATTCGAAGAGATCGCCCTGGAAATCTTCGAGCCGATCTTCGAGAGCCTCAAGGGGAAAAGCGAATGAAAATGAATCCAAGTGCCGAATGACCAATGACCAATGACTACGCCATCTTTGATCCCATAAGGACTCCCCTCGAGGGAACCAACCTCGTAGAGGCGGGTGCGGGCACCGGCAAGACCTACGCCATCACCGGACTGTTCCTGCGCCTTTTGCTGGAGAAGAATCTTCCGGTTCATCAGATTCTTGTGGTGACCTTCACGGAAGCGGCCACACAGGAGTTGAAGGACAGGATTCGGAGCAGGATTCACGAGGGACTCGCCGCATTCACATCAGGCGAGATCGGTGATTCCTTTGCAAGAAAACTTGTGAAGGAGCATGTATCCGCGGAGAAAGCTGCAGTGAGTTTGAGGGAAGCCCTGAAGAGCTTCGATGAGGCCGCCATTTTCACGATTCATGGGTTCTGCAGAAGAATGCTCCATGAAAACGCTTTCGAGAGCGGCAGCCTCTTTGACACGGAGCTTCTCACGGATCCATCCGCCATGATCCAGGAAAGCGTGAATGATTTCTTCCGAAAACATCTTTACACGGCGTCGCCCCTCTTCGTGAATTACGCATTGGAGAATGGCTTCAGTCAAGCAGAATTGCTTCCTCTCTGGAAGCGCAAGATGAACCAGCCGTTTCTTCGTGTGATTCCGGAGGCGAAGGACCCCGACACCGGCGGCCTGGAAATAAAGTTCCGGGCGTCGTTTTCAAAGGCCCGGGCCCGGTGGTTCGCAGTCAAGGAAGAGGTGATCGATCTGCTGACCTCGTACGAGGGGATGAACAAAACCCAATACCGGCCATCAAAGGTGCAGCATTGGAGGAGAGACATGGAGGATCTTTTCTCCTTTGGTGAAAACGTGTGCGGGCTTTTCCCTGATTTCAGGAAATTCTGCCGCAGCGAAGTGGAGAAAAGGGACAACCTGAAGAAGAATGCTCGGCCCCCTGCCCATCCGTTCTTTGATCTCTGCGAGGACCTCTTCCGTGCGTCCCAGGATTTGGAAAAGGCTTTTGCCCGGCGCCTTCTGGGGCTGAAGGTCAGGATGTTTGGAGAGGTGAGTGAAGCGTTCTCGCGCACCAAAACGGAAAGAAATGTCCAGACCTTTGACGACCTGCTCCTGCGGCTTGAAGCGGCCCTGGCGGGAAAAGGGGGAACAGACCTTGCCGCCTCCATCAGAAAAAAATACCGTGCGGCCCTCATCGATGAGTTTCAGGACACCGACCCGGTACAGTACGCGATCTTCCAAAAGATCTTTGGAGAAACCGGGGGTGTTCTTTTCCTGGTCGGGGATCCAAAACAGTCGATCTATGGGTTTCGCGGCGCAGACATCTTTGCGTACATGGAAGCGGCGGATCGAGTCAATTCCCGGTACACCCTGTCCGAGAACTGGCGTTCGGAACCACGCCTGATCCAAGCCGTGAACGCGCTTTTTTCAAGCTCGGACCGTCCATTCCTTTTCGAGAGGCTTCGTTTCCAGCCGGCCACTGCGGCGAAGAAAAAAGAGGAAGAGCTTTTTGCCATAGAGGGGCAGGACGTTCCCCCCTTCACCGTCTGGTTCATGGACGCGGAACGCTTCGGGTCAAAAGGGGGCATCATCGGCAAAGGGATCGCCCAGGCGAAGGTTCCCTGCCTGGTGGCTTCAGAGATTGCCCGGCTCCTCAACATGGGGAGAGAAGGGAGAGCTTGTGTCGGCGGGAGATCTCTCAAAGCAAGCGATATTGCCGTGCTGGTGAGGCAAAACAGGGAGGCGATCCTCATGCAAAAAGCCCTGTCCGAGAGATCCGTTCCGAGCGTGCTTCACAGCACGGAAAACCTCTTTGATTCCCGGGAAGCCCTGGAAATGGAGAAGGTTCTTGCCGCGGTGGCAGAGCCCCGGGAAGAATCT
Source organism: Desulfatiglandales bacterium (assembly GCA_046481735.1). GTDB lineage: Bacteria > Desulfobacterota > DSM-4660 > Desulfatiglandales > HGW-15 > JAFGDM01. The sequence continues at coordinate 9,042 of JAWOJI010000183.1, forward strand.
CTTCTCAGGGCGGCCCTCTCCTCGGACATGGTAGGAATGAGAGGGGAGGAACTCGGACGTCTGATGGTGGACGAAGAAAGGTGGGAGGGATGGCTCGTGAAGTTCAGGCACTACCATGAGCTCTGGCAGGAGCGGGGCTTCATTCGCATGTTCCGATCCTTTCTTCGATCAGAGAGGGTGCTGCCCCGCCTTATCGCTTTCGAGGACGGAGAGAGAAGGGGCACGAATCTACTGCATCTCATGGAAGTACTGCATCATGTGTGGGTTGAAAGAAAGCTGAACATGGCTGGGCTGTTGAAATGGTTGTCGGAAAAGAGGAACCCCAATGCCCTCAGGTCGGAGGAACATCAGCTTCGCCTGGAGAGCGATGAAAATGCGGTGCACCTTGTGACGATCCACAAAAGCAAGGGCCTGGAGTATCCGGTTGTGTTTTGCCCCTTTTCGTGGGACGGGGTGAGACCCGTAAAACACGGCGACCCCCTGGTGTTTCACGATTCAACGGACCGGAATCAGCTTGTCATGGACCTTGGTTCGGGCAACGAGGCCGTCAACCGGGCCATGGCGCAAAGGGAGGCAATGGCTGAAAACATCAGGCTCCTGTATGTTGCCCTGACCCGGGCGAAATGCCGGGTATATCTGGTTTGGGGCCGCTTCAACGGCGCCGAGACCTCAGCCCCCGCCTACCTTTTCCATGCCCCCATTGCCGAAGAGCCGGACAATCCTGTTGCCGCCCTTGCCGATCATTTCAAAAAACTCACAAACGACGATCTCCTCTCCAGGGCAAAAGCGCTCATAAAGGCGCCGCAGGGGAGCGTGGAAGTTCTCGATGAGGACGACGGCTCCGGAGAGCGCTATGTCCCATCCCCAGAGGGGGTGCAAATCCATAAGCAGAAGCTCTTTTCAGGCCGAATTGACAGGCAGTGGAGG
>JAWOJI010000435.1:0-3421 GCA_046481735.1 Desulfatiglandales bacterium
CATTGCCGGTCTTTACGAACGGGGGCTGATCACCCAGGAGACGGCCTTGAGTTACGCTTCGAGGAGAGCTGCAGTGGGAAGGGCCATTGACGCAATCAAAGCGGCAAGGGGTGAAAGAACCACATCCATCGAAGATCTGGGGTTGGATCACGAATACGGCAGGAAGCAAAGCATGTGAGGAGCCTAAATCCACCGTCTAATCCGGGTTCATCGAATTGAATCAAAAGGTTGGATAGGATTCCTGATCGCCAGCAAGGCGTCAGATGCAAGGCTCCCGAAATCCGGAGGAATGAGGCGTACATAGTGGTACGATGCAGTGACGAGGGATGAGGGTAACGCAGCAGATGATGTCTTGATGGTGCATCAGGGGGAGGTTGAAGCATGGAGGTTTCTTGCAAGGCATGCCGCACCCGGTTCACAATTCCGGATGAAAAAGTGCCCAAGGATCGAGTCATCACGCTCGCTTGTCCAAAATGCAAAGGAAATATACCCGTGGGAAGTGGATCGGGTTCCGGGATTCCCGGATCAAAAGAGGATTCCAACGGAGAGGACTTCCGTCTCCGGTTCATCGAGTCCAAAGGCAGCCGGAAATCCGAAGAAGAATCCTACAGCTATGAAGACTACACAGGAGACCAGGCGCTAGAGTTCTTCGAGGAGGGCACAAGACTCGCTCTCGTGATGGCGGACAGCCGGGAGCAGACCGAGATGATCCGGGGCGCTGTGGAAAAGATCGGCCATAAGTTCATCACGACGCCCAATACGAGAGATGCCATCGGAAAGCTCCGCTTTCATCACTTTGATCTCATCATCCTTGCGGAGGGGTTTGACGGGCAATCGCTGGATCACAGTGCGATCCTGAACTATCTGAGCCGGCTGCCCATGCCCGTGCGCCGGCGGATTTTCCTTGCCCTTGTTTCCGACGGATTCAAGACCATGGACAACATGATGGCTTTCGCCATGAGCGCCAACGTGGTGATCCACAGCAAGGACACGGAGAAATTGCACCTCGTTCTGCGCAAAGCCATTACGGAAAACGAGAGGTTCTACAAGGTGTACACGGACACCCTTGTGGAAACCGGAAAGATTTGAGGATGGGACCTGCCGGGAGGGATTTCAAAGAGTTCCCTTGGGGTCCACCCGGCAGTGAAGAAGTCCTCCGCCCTTGACCGAGGCGAGAGTATCCCCCCAAAGGGTTCTGAGATCGTCGATCTTGTCCTTTTCACCCAGAGCCCAGACTGACCCGCCGGCGCCTGCACCGGTGAACCTGGCTCCGCAGCCTGCATCTTCCGCCTGGCGGATGAGTCGGTCCGTGAGGGGAATCAGGGCATCGGGTGTAATCTCTCTTCGGACGGCCATTTCCTCGCGCAGGAGGCACACCGCCTCTTTCCAAGCTTTTTCCTTGATTCGTCGGCCCAAGTTCCTGACCACCTCGTTGACTTTTATCCAACCGGCCCTCGTCTTGCCGGAGAGGAACTCCCTGATCCATGCTTGGTTTACCAGAGAAGAGACGTGGCTGGTTCCGCTGTAGGCGAGGAGGAGACGTTCCGAAAGCTCTCTTTGGCCGGTGGGATCGAGCAAGGATTGCCTGCGGAAAAGGCGCTGCGTGCTTTCATAATGCCAGTTCCACTGGTTCACCCCGCCGTACACTGCGGCGGCCTGGTCTTGAATGCCGCACTTCCCGGCGCTGACGGCATCTTCCAGATGATAACCCAGGTGCAGGATCTGTCTTTTCGTCAGCATCGGGGCGCCCAGGTGGGCGGCTGCCTTGGAAAGGGCTTTGATCAAGGCAATTAAAGCGGTGCTCGATCCCCCGAGAGCGGCCTTGACGGGTGAAGCGGTCTTGATATGCACCTCTACGCCGTGGCCCATGAAATGGGCAAGGGCCGCGAAAAATAGACCAAAAGGGGTGTCGAACCGGGGGGCGTCTGCAGCGTACTCTTCCTCATGGGAGAAACCCTGAGAAGAGATCCTGACTCTGCCATCTGCAAAGGGCGCCAGGATGACCGTTGTTCTCAAGGTGAGGGCGATGTTGACGGTTACCGGAAGCACCGGGACCAGGGGAAGAGCGAGCGCTTTGATGTCCCATGTTCCTCCGGAGTCGATCCGGCAGGGGGCGGAAGCCTCGACAGGGAATCGTTCTAGGATCTTCTTAAGCGAAGAGAGTTTCGGGAATGCTAGATCGGAGGGGACCATCGGTTGGTTGCCCCGTCGTAGGACCAGCAATCTGTGAGCGCCTTCCTGGATGTGAAATGCGGGTTCTCCGCCCAGAGGAGCATGTGCTGGTGTGCGTCGTTGAGCCTCTTGAATTTTTCCGCATCTCCACCCACATCGGGATGGTGAACCTTGGCGAGCTGCTTGTAGGCCCGTTTGATACTGTTCACATGAACCGCAGAAAAAAGCTCTTCCAGTTTGAGTTTCAGGAGCTTCATGCTGTCCTTTTCCTGCCTGGTCAGCCTGGGCCGCTTTCTTTCATCGGGTTTGATGGACTCCGGGGCAATCGCCTCATTGTGATTTCTCTGCAGGAGGTACAGGGAGGCGTAGCTTTTCGAAGTCCGATTGTTGACAAGGCGATACCATTCATCCCCTGAACGAAGAATGAGCCGTTTCAAATCATCAGCCGGCTTTTTCCCTGATGTTCGCCGGGAAAGAAATCTGGAAATCTGCCTGGACCACACCGGGAGCACATCAAGCACCACAAAGCTGTTGTCAAAGGAAAAAGCGGCGTACCTTGCGTTAAAGGCCTTCAGCAACCCGTTGGAAAGGGAGAGAACCCAGGCCATTTGCTGCCTGCATTCCTTGGAGCAGTATCGCCTTCCCGTGCCGATGTGGGATGTTCCGCAGGAACGGCATTTTTTCTTGGCGCCGACATCCGTTTCGGTCGGCATGAGACTGAGTTCGGGCATAAATCAAAAGTTACCTTCATAGATGGGCGGATCCCGCTTCCCTGGAGTGCGAAAACCTTGCTCTCACTATACTGACAAACCAACCAGGAATCAAGGCCTATAAATTCTGTTGACCATCCGCTGTGATTTGTACTATTATAATGCAACAAAACATCATGATAGACCCGTCTCGCGAACTTCATTACGGACAGGTCGCAAACTCAAAAAGAACCGGCGAGGGTGAAACTCCTATGGCGAGATGGCGTGGCTGCTGGGTGTTTTTTTTCTTGTTGAGTGCGGTGCTTTTTTCAAGCTGTGCAACCTTGTCCCCCCACAATCTCCCTTCAGATGAAACGACAAGAGCGCCTTCCGAGTCGAGGAGGGATGCCGCTTCGGCCGGCAGATCTCTGGAAAGGATGGGCGCCGATGAACTCTCTGCTCCTGTCTCTGCCTCAGTGGCGGAGAAAGGAGACAGCGAAGGAGAGGAGCCTCCTCAGGATGGGGAAGGCCTTACGAACCAGGAACTCATCGATTCTGCT
>JAWOJI010000451.1:0-2888 GCA_046481735.1 Desulfatiglandales bacterium
ATGGCTGCGTAAAATCGTGCCGCTTCCCTTACCAGGTCGGGCTCCACCCAGGTCGTTTCCCTCATCCTTTCCGGGGTGAAGGGCGCCACGTGCGCCGCCAGTTCCTCGAAGCCGAACGTCCACTCCTTTACGAAGTCCCGGTCGAAGAGCTCTTCCGTGACGATCACGTTGAGGAAAGCGAGGGCCAGGGCGTGGTCGGATCCCGGTCTGACTTGGAGAAAGAACTTCGCCCGGTCTGCGAGGTCCGTCCTCCTGGGGTCGACCACCATGAGTTCGGTTCCGCCCTTGAGCGCCCGGAAAAGGAGGCTGCATATCTGGCCTTCCTCGTTGGTGCTTGCCGGGTTGCTGCCCCAGAGGACCAGGAGCTTCCCGGGCCGGTGGAGGTCCGCCACCGGGTAGAACCCGCAGGTGTGCATGCCCGAAACTTCTCGCGGGGCATGGCACACATCCTGGACGCCCACCACGTTGGGGGAACCAAAGAGGTTTGCCAGGCGGACCAGTCCGAAGAGTTCGAGCCCCTTGGGCATGCCCTGGACAAAGGCTACAGACCTGGCGCCGTCCCGTTCCCGGATTTTGCCGAGCCCGGTTCGGATCGTTTCAATGGCTTCGGCCCAGGAGATCCTTTCCCACCGACCCCGGCCTCGATCCCCGGCCCTTCTCATCGGGTGGGTCAACCTTTCCGGATGGGTGAGACGGTCGGCGGCGGCAAGACCTTTGGGACAGATGTAGCCTTTGTTCAGGAAGCCGTCCGGATCCCCCTTCACATCCACGATCCGGTTGCCCCGGGCGGCCACAAGAAGGGCGCACCCGCCATGGTCCATTCTCGAACAGTGGGTCTTCACCCAGCGAATCCTGTCCGTCATGATCGACCTCTTTTCTTGGCACTGAGAGGGAGGGCTTGGCAGTCAATCCAAAACGGGAACCCCATGGATGGTACTGAGTTATTGTTTCGGGAAATAAGAGGAGACCTTCAATTTCACCAAAATGGCCATCGAATGAATAGAGCGAGAACCCATGTTTCATAGCGTTGGCGGCTATCCAGATATGATTGGTGGGAATGTGCAAATGTTTGTGTCAATGGCGATTCGTCTCACTTCCAAACATCCTCGTCGATCCTCTCAAAGATCTCAGTGTTTTTCTGAAAGGCCGCTGCGTCTTCCTTGGTCCAACCACCGGCCAGTTCATCAAGATCGTGGTGCTTCTTGAACAGAGGCTCTTTTCCCATTCCGGTCGCTTTCTTTAATATCTTTAGCACCCACTGATTCACGCTTATGTTGTCTCCCTCCGCCCGTGACTTGATGGCCTGGTCCAGGTCGGGGTCGACACCGCGGACGGTAATGGTTTTCATGTCCCCCTCCTCATGCGAAATGTGATGTCATTTTGATGATAACAAATGAATGCGTAAGCGTCAAGCATTCCACAGGGGAATCGGCCTCCGTACCGGACAATGCATAGCTGAAAGTGGCGATGTTTGGTTTCTTGGTGGAGCCGTCAATTCAGGACGGCGGAGAAAAAGCACCCGCCCGACCCTCCGGATACGACCAGTTGAGGCTCATCCTGGGCCTGGATTTCGGAGATTCGATAAACCGCTCCCGCAGTGGGAGAAAAATGGGCCACGTAGATTTCGCCCTCTTCGTCTTCGCCGAAGGTCGTGATGGAAAGGTCGGTGTCGAGCAGTTCCGTGGCCGTAAAGGTTCCGCCGACCCCTTCGGTTGCCCCCCAGATCCTCCCGGTGCAGAAGTCGGCGTAGAAATACACGCCGACCATGCCGGGATTCACAACGCCCCTGTACCGATATCCCCCCGTGACGGAGCAGCCAATCGAGTGATCGTACTCCAGGACGGGAAGGGTGAGGGTGCCGTCGTTGCAGCCGACCGGAGGATCGAAGCAGGCGTTTCCTTCCATGAGCCGCCACCCGTAGTTCTCGCCCCCGGCGCTTCCTGCGGGCTGGAAATTGACCTCCTCGAACCGGTTCTGGCCCACATCGGCGATCCATAGGTCCCCGGTCAGCCGGTCGAAAGTGAAACGCCAGGGGTTCCGCAGGCCGAAAGCCCAGATTTCAGGCCTCGCGTCCGCCACACCCACAAAGGGATTGTCGGGCGGGATCGCGTAAGGACTGCCGGCATCGACATCGATTCTCAGCATCTTTCCCAGGAGCGAGTTGGGAGTCTGGGCGTTGTTCTGGGGATCGCCTCCCGAGCCGCCGTCGCCCAATCCTATGTAAAGATAACCGTCCGTCCCGAATTTCAGTTGCCCGCCGTTGTGGTTGGCGAATGGCTGGAAAACCTGGAGCACAATCAATGCCGAGGCCGCATCGACCCTGTTCGGGTCTGCGGAAACGGTGTACCTGGCAACCACGGTGTCCCCGTTCAGGTCCGTGTAGTTGACGTAGAGGAAGCCGTTTTGAAGGTAGTTGGGATGGAAGGCCACGCTGAGGAGCCCCCGTTCGCCACCGGCTGTAATGAGAGATGAGATGTCCAGGAAGGGTTCGGGAAGCAGTTGAACCCCGTCATGAACCAGAATTCTCCCGCCCTGGAGTGTTACAAAAAGCCTTCCCGATCCGTCCCCTGCGTGGGTAATAGCCACCGGGTTGTTGAGGCCGGCGATGACCTGGGTGAGTTGAATGTTCGGGGCAGGCGCCGGGAAACCTTGGGCATCGCCCGCCTCAGGAAGGGCGAAAAGCAGCGCAAGGGCCGCAGCGATCGGAATAAACTTTTTCATCGGATCGAAGCAAAATCGCATAATGGATCCTCCTGGTTCTGGGATGAGTCCCCCCTGTACCACGGACAAACTCGTTTGTCCGTGCCACCGCTTGCGTCGATTCATGTGTACACGGGTACCACGGACAAACTCGTTTGTCCGTGCCACCGCTTGCGTCGATTCATGTG
>JAWOJI010000494.1:0-8128 GCA_046481735.1 Desulfatiglandales bacterium
CCTTTTTCCATTGTCTCCGTGGGCCCGGGTCGGGAAGAATCGATAATATTGAAAGACCCTTTCAGATTTCCCCAGTAATGACTTATGGAGAGACGCTGATGTGAATCATCGTGGATGCATAGAGGCACACGGCGCACGGCTCAAGGCAATTAAAACAAAAACTCTCTCAGGCTTATCCTGGCGTATCAGAGAGCGCAGAAGCCACGGGGAAGATCAATAGACTTTCTTAAGAACACAGATGGCGCTCCAGGCTTTTCTTGTCTCTCGGATTTCTTCTTTTCTCTGTGTTCTCTGTGCGCTCTGCGTGAGGCCGTTTTTTTTTCAGGCTTGGTTCTCTTTTGCCATGTCCCGTGGGCCGTGTGCCGTGCACCATCTTTTTGCTTGCGCCGTGCGCCGTACGCCGTGTACCTTCTTCCCCATGCCTGTCTTCGACAAACACTATGACGTCATCGTGGTGGGTGGGGGTCACGCAGGGTGCGAAGCAGCCCTGGCTGCGGCCCGCATGGGTCACCCCACCCTTCTGCTCACGATCAATCTCGACCACATCGCCGCCATGAGCTGCAACCCCGCAATCGGAGGGCTTGCGAAAGGACACCTGGTCAAGGAGATCGATGCCCTGGGCGGCGAGATGGCCAGGAACGCCGATGCCACGGCCATTCAGTTCCGACGGCTCAACACCCGCAAAGGGCTTGCAGTTCAGGGGTCCCGATCACAAAACGACATGGAGCTCTACCGCAAGCGGATGAAGCGGGTTGTGGAAATGCAGTCCAACCTGGACATCCGTCAGGACATGGTGGATCGGCTCCTGGTTCGGGACGGCAGGATCTGCGGCGTAGAAACCCGATTTAGCGAACGGTTTCTTTCCAAGACCGTGATCCTCACGACAGGGACTTTCCTGAGAGGCCTCATCCACATCGGCCTGGATCATTTCCCCGCAGGTCGCATGGGGGATCCGCCCTCCAACCGGCTCTCGGAGCAGCTCAAAGGCCTGGGTTTCGAGGTGGGGAGACTCAAGACAGGGACTACACCCAGGCTGAACGGTCGGACCATCGACTACGAGGGCCTTGAAGTCCAGTGGGGCGACAAGAACCCCCGTCCCTTTTCATTCAGCACAAGGGAAATCCTCCTTCCCCAACTGCCCTGCCACGTCACGTATACCAACGAAAAGACACACGCCTTGATCAGGGAGGGCCTGGATCGTTCCCCCCTGTACAGCGGCGTCATTGTAGGCACAGGCGCCCGGTACTGCCCTTCCATCGAGGACAAAGTGGTGCGGTTTCACGAAAAGGAGCGACATCAGATCTTCCTGGAGCCCGAAGGGCTGGAGACGGTGGAAGTATACCCCAATGGGATACCCACGAGTTTGCCCGTTGACATCCAGGTCAAGATGGTCCGATCCATTGCCGGACTTGAAAGAGCACAGATCCTCAGGCCAGGATATGCCATCGAGTATGACTACGTGAACCCCCTTCATCTCAAGCCCACACAGGAAACCAAGCTTGTCGAGGGCCTTTACCACGCCGGCCAGATTAACGGCACCTCGGGTTACGAAGAGGCGGCGGCCCAGGGTTTCATGGCAGGGGTGAACGCAGCTCTGAAAATTCGCGGGGAAGAACCCTTCATCCTTGAGAGGTCCCGCGCTTACATGGGCGTGCTGATTGACGACCTCGTGACAAAAGGAACCAGCGAACCCTATCGCATGTTCACCTCCAGGGCGGAGCACCGGCTTCTCCTGCGGGAAGACAATGCCGACTTCCGCTTGACAGAACTGGGCCGGAGGCTCGGCCTGGTATCCGATGAAGGGTACCGGCGCTTTTCCATCAAGAAAAGATCCATTGACTCGCTCATGAAAAGGCTCCACGAATTCAAGATCAAACCCGAAGCCCGGGTGGAGGAAATGCTCAAGGAAATTGGAACAGCGCCCCTGAAAACCGTGACGACCATGGCCCATTTGCTGAGAAGAAGCGAGGTTCCTTTCAAACGCCTCATCCTCTTCGATCCTGATCTGAGCGAAGTTGAGGAAGAAGTTGCCGACGAGGTGGAAACTCGGATCAAGTATGAGGGCTACATCCAGCGCCAGGAAAAGCAGGTTGAAAAAATGCGGCGCATGGAAAACGTGAAGCTCCCGGAAAACCTGGATTACGATACCGTCTACAGTCTCACCCGGGAGGCCAGAGAAAAACTCAACAGGGTTCGCCCTCTGTCTCTGGGCCAGGCATCACGGATCTCGGGCATGACGCCTGCAGCAATGATGGCCCTGCAGGTGCATCTAAAAAAGCAGGAGGGTAAACGACCGGGTCGCCCTGAAAAGGTTCAGCCGAATATGGCATCCACGAAATCCCGGGCATGAAAAGGCCGCAGATCATCCATCTTTTCACCAATGCCGATGAACTTTATGGGGATCTTCATCTGGTGCGAGATCCCCACCACAATGCCTCCTTTGGCCGTCCCGTCCAGTTTCGTGAGAATGATTCCGGTGAGCCCGATCGCCTTGTGAAACATCTCTGCCTGGGAAATGGCGTTCTGCCCGGTTGTCGCATCCAGTACCAGCCACACCTCGTGGGGCGCCCCGGGCAGCTTTTTTTGAATTACTCGGCGTGTCTTTTGCAGCTCTTCCATCAGGTTGCTCTTCGTGTGGAGCCTGCCTGCCGTATCGATGAGCACCACTTCGGTTCGCTTTGCCAGCGCCGAAGAGAGCCCGTCGAACACCACGGCAGATGGGTCCGAACCCTGTTTCTGCTTGATCACCTCGGCGCCCACCCGGTCCCCCCAAACCTGCAGTTGCTCTATTGCAGCGGCCCTGAAGGTATCCCCTGCCACGAACATAACCGTCTTCCCCTGCTCCCTGGCCTGGCGCCCCAGCTTGGCGATGGTCGTGGTTTTGCCCACACCATTGACCCCGATGAGCATGATGACATACGGCTCATCCGGCCCCGGCACAGCATGAGGGATTTCCGGAACCTCCAGAAACTCCAAAATCTGCTCTTTCAGAACCGCTTTCACCTTGTCCGGCTGATCCAGCTCCTTTCTCGCCACCCCTTCCTGAACCGTCTCAATGAGTTCCTGGGTTGTGGCCACTCCAAGATCTGAAGTGAAGAGGATCTCTTCGAGCTGCTCCAGCAACTCCTCGTCGATTTCCTTCTTCCCGCGAAAAAGGGTGTCCAGCCTTCCTGCCAGGCCGGCCCTCGTCTTCGTTAAGCCGTCCCGAAGCCTCTTGAATAAGCCCTTGCCCTCGGGTTGGTCTTCTGTCGTTTCCTTTTTCTTGAAGAGTTTCCACATAACCGAATGCTGTGTCAGTCTAGAGCGGGCATAGCCGCAAACAAATCCGAAATCCGAAGCACGAAATTCGAAACAACACCAAAACTACAATGCTCAAAACTCAAAACAGAAAAGGAATAGAGACCCATTGCCCAAAGCTGGTTACCGTTGTGTGGCGTCTTCGTCGTTCAGTTCTGAGAGAGACCCCAGCCTCTGACTTTTCCTTGCACCGTGCGCCTTGCACCGTGCACCTTCCTAATGTACTTGAAACCCCTCGAGACTCACCGTCACCATTTTCGAAACCCCCTGTTTTTCCATGGTCACACCGAAAAGCCGGTCCACGATTTCCATGGACCTCCGGTTGTGGGTCACGAGGATGATCTGGGAGTATTTTCTGATCTCTTTGAGCAGGTCGTTGAAGCGATCGATGTTCGCTTCATCGAGAGGCGCATCGACCTCGTCAAGAAGCAGAAACGGGCTTGGCTTGATCAGGTAGATCGCGAAGATGAGAGCCATGGCCACAAGGGCCTTTTCACCGCCCGAGAGGAGTCCCATGTGGCTCAGCTTCTTCCCCGGGGGCTGGACTTCAACCAGAACTCCACTCTCCAGGGGCTTTGAATCGTCCACCAGCCTGAGGCCTGCCGTGCCCCCGCTGAAGAGGATGGGAAAAACTACCTTGAGTTTTTCATCAACCAACTGGAACGTTTCCTTGAATTTTTCCAGGGAGGTGCGGTTGATCCTGCGGATGGCCTCCTGAAGGGATTGAATGGAGTCCAACAGATCCTGCCTCTGAGTGGTAATAAAGGAGTAGCGTTCTTTAAGAGCTTCATGCTCCTGGATGGCCGTGAGATTGACTTCCCCAAGCCTCTCCCTGAGCTTTTTCACGTGATCCAGTCGCTCCCGGGCATCGGCAAGAGAGAATGTCTCTTGCAGGTGGGCCTTGTAGATGTCGTGAAGGTTCAGGTTGTACTTCTCTCTGACCATCTCTGCAAGGCCGTCCATTTTGAAAGTGATCTCGGAGTGCTCCATCTTTGCCCGGTGAATCTTTTCCTTGACTGCTTCCAGGTCGTTTCGCGCAGCATCAGCCTTCTTTTCCTCCTCCCGAATCTCGCTGCGAAAAACATTCCGGTCCTGATCCGCCCGGTTCAGGACACTCTCCGCCCTTTGCAGCTGCTCGTACACACCCTGCATCTCCTACCGCAATTCTGTTTCCTTTTTCCCGCACCCTTCCTGCTTTTCCCGGGCGCTCACAATGTCCTCTTCAATTCTTCTGAAAGTCCCCTGGGCCTCATGGGCAAAATCATCGATTCTTTCCACCTCCCGGCTCAGTCCACGCTGTTCTTCCCGGGCCAGGCTGTGTTCCATCTTGAGACGGGCCAGTTCATTTCGAAACCCTTCAAATTCCTCCTCGCTCCCCTGGAGTTCCTTCTCCTTTTCGCGGAAATACAATTCCTTCTGCTCCCGCTTTTCCTTGCAGCAAAGCAGCTCCGACGAGATTCTCTCCAAGTCCGCCCTGTGCTTGTTCTCTTCCTTGTCACGCCGGCTCAGTTCGTCGGAAATCCTCTGTATGAGTCTGTCGAGTTGATCCATTTCGTGGCTGAGCTGGAAATTGGCCCGATCCAGTTCATTGATCTTTTCCTGGCACTCCCCCTTTTCTTCCAAAAGGACGCTCAGTTTCCCTTCCCGGTCTTCCTTGTCCATGAGGATCTTTTCAAGCTTCCCTTGAAGGGTTTCCACCTCTTTTTCTTGCCTGCTCACGGCTTCTTCCAAGACCCGAATCTCTCTTTTCCGCGCAAAAATCCCGTGAGAGTCTTGGGCCGCCTTACCTCCGCTGATAATGCCGGAGAAGTCGATCAAATCTCCTTCCCGGGTCACCAGGCTGGGATGTTTCCCGTTGCGCGACCAGGCGAAGACAGCCTGATCGAGGTCCTCCACCAAGGCCGTATTGCCCAGAAGCACCTCGACAACCGGCTTATACTCTTCCGGGACCTTCACCATATCTTTAAGCAGCGGCAGGCCGTTGGCGCTGTTGTTGTCCACCTTTCCGTTGAGTTCGGAAAGGGGAACGAAACTGCTTCTCCCCTTGGCTCTGGCCTTGAGGTACTCGATCGCTTCTTTCCCGTCCTTCTGGCTTTCCACGATGATGTACTGCAATTTGTCGCCCAAAGCGGCTTCCAGAGCGTGTTCCAGTTTTGGGTCGATCTGGATGATGTCGGCCACCAAGCCCTTGATCCTGCCCTCCCGCCTCGTCTGGAGGTCTTCGGCCTTCATGACGGTTCGAACCCCGATTTTGAATCCCTCGAAGTTCTCCGCAAGGGAACGGAGGCTGGCCAGCCTGGTTTGGTCCATGTGAAGAGCGCCCTCGATCGACCTGAGTTGAGCCTCCACGTTCTTTCTCATTTGATCCAGCTCCTGGCAAAGCTGCTGTTCCTTTGCTACGTCTGCAGAAATCTCGGAAAGTTTCTGCGCCAGAGCTTCGCGAACCTCACTCTTTCTTTTTCCTGCCTGGATGAGCGATTCCAGCTTTCCCCTTACCTCCCCTTTCTCCTGGTCGAGCCTTGAACGGCTGTCCGTGATCTCCTCAATTCGCTTGTGGAGGTAACCCGATTCCTGGCTCAGGCTCATTTCTTTGGACACGCCTTCTTGAACTCTGATCCTGGCCTCTTCGTACGCTGCCTTGATCTGTTTCAGGAGATCCTGCCGGCTTTTGGCGCGCGTTTCGGCCAGTGCGATTTCCCCCTCCAGCCCGGCCGCGTTCTGCCTGACTTCTTCAATCTTCTCGAGGAGCAAAGCCTTTTCCTTTTCCAACTCCCCAAGTCGCCTGACAAGGTTTTCTCTGTCTTTGCTCAACCGCGTCTCCAGTTCCAGTTGCATCCTCTTTTCAGCGGCCAGTCCCTCCAAGGTGGTTTCCTTTCGGTTCACTTTCTCCTTGGCGCGCAGATAGGCATCCCTCAGCGCCGCTATCTCCTGATCCTTTTCCTCCAGCTCCAAATTCATGGTTTCTACCCTGGCCTGGATGCGGGAGACCTCCGCCGACCGAGCCGCTTCCTCCTGCAGGAAAGCTTCCGTAGACCGCATTCGGTTTCCCGATTCCTCTTTGAGTTCCTGGTAGGCATGGGCGTTGAGAACCAACTCCAGACCCTGGATCTCCTCTCCGAGCCCCTTGAACCGCTTGGCCTTGGCCGCCTGCCTTTTGAGCGACCGCATCTGTCTTTCCACTTCTCCCAGGATGTCCTCGACCCTCTGGAGATTCTGCCTTGCTCCTTCGATTTTTCTCTCCGATTCCTCCTTTTTCCTTTTGTACTTGGTGATGCCGGCCGCCTCTTCAAGCATGGCCCTCGTCTCTTCCGGCTTCTGCTCGACAATAGACCCGATCTGGCCCTGACCTATGATGGAATAGGCCCTGTTCCCAAGACCCGTGTCCATGAAGATTTCCTGGATGTCCTTGAGTCTGCAGGGCACGTTGTTGACGAGGTACTCACTCTCTCCGGAACGGTAGAGCCTTCTTGTAACCGCTATTTCGCTTTCATGGACAAACTGGGTTGGAAAGGTGTCGTCTCCGTTTTCGAAGAGCAGGGAAACCTCCGCCATGCCCAGAGGTTTGTGTGCTTCCGTGCCGTTGAAAATCACGTCCTCCATCTGCCGGCCTCGGAGCAGCTTGGCGCTCTGCTCTCCCATGGCCCAGCGGATGGCATCCACAATGTTGCTCTTGCCGCACCCATTGGGACCCACGATGGCGCTCAAACCCAGAGGAAAGGGAATATCGAGTTTTTCCGGAAAGGACTTGAAACCCACCAAGGATACTTTCTTGATTTTCATGGATGCCTCCAAACACGTGCAATGTTATATGATGTTATATGATTTTTTACATGGTTCATCTCTGCTTGTAAAGAATAAATACAAGATGGTGTGGAATATATTCTTCGGATGACAAGATATTGGAATAGTCTTTTTGAGACATCGAACTTGACCCTTTTCCAAAAACTCCGTAAGATGATTTCATCCGGAATCGGCGGCGCTGGAATCCGGCAAGGTGGGACCGTGGAGAGGGTGGAAAGAGAAACTCAGTTAACCTCATGGAATTCTTTAAGTTTTGCACATGGCAACCGCTTGAACGATTTCCTTAAAATGCTTTTCCTGGCCCCCATGGCCCTTCTTTTGTTTCTGCTTTCCCTGACTTCTGCCTTTTCTCAGGAAGGAGGCGAGGAAACCTACTCCATCTCCCTTGTCCAGACGGCCGAATCGGACAAGGAAATTCACGAAATCGAAGGAAGAAAGGTCCTTGCCGAAACCTACACCGTGCAGAAGGGGGACCACCTCTGGCAATTGCTCCGAGAAAGAGGACTTCTTGACAAGGCGGACCTCCCCGAACTGCTTGCCGTGCTCAAGAGACTGAACAGCGCTTTTTCCAACCTGGATGTCATCCACCCCGGCGAAAGGATCGTGATCCCCCTGACTCTCGCTCCGGTAAAAGGACTTGCCGGAATCCTTCCAAAGGAACCGGCGAAACCGATCTCCCTCGCCGATCTCAAGGATCTCAAGCTGGAAAACTACACGGTTCAGCCGGGGGACTCCTTGATCAAGGTGGTCAAGTCACGCTACGCTCTTCTGGACAGGCAAATCACTCCGGAATACCTCGACCAGATCCGGAGAGCGAACCCGGAGATCGCCGATTTGAACCTTCTTTATCCTAATCAGACGGTGCGGTTGCCAGTGTACACGCCCCAGCTTGTGCGGTCACCCATTCAGGCTCACAGAAAAAAAACACAGCAAGTGGAAGAAACGGCCTTGGACTCGCCGGTTGTCGACAAGGGACCCACGGCCCTGGGTTTTCAACTCCAGGAAATCTTTACCCTTATGGGTGAAGAGT
>JAWOJI010000023.1:0-3278 GCA_046481735.1 Desulfatiglandales bacterium
CCCATGGCCGAGATCCACTCCGCCATCAACCTGCTTTTTGATCAAACCACCGACGATGCGGAAAGGATGGTGCAGGATCTGGAATCCTACCAGTCTGAATCCGAGGTTTTTACCGAGCTTGAAGAGCTTCAGGACCTGATGGATGCCACCAACGAAGCCCCCATTATTCGCCTGGTCAACGTTGTCCTCACCCAGGCTCTGAGGCGGCAGGCGAGCGACATCCACATTGAACCCTACGAAAAAGAGATCAAAGTTCGGTTTCGCATAGACGGCATTCTCTACGAGGCTTTTTCGCTGCCCAAGCGCTTTCAGGCTCACATTGTGTCGCGGCTCAAGGTCATGGCCAACCTGGATATTGCAGAAAAAAGAGTTCCCCAGGACGGTCGCATCAAGATCAAAGTTGCCAATAAGGCTGTGGACATTCGTGTATCGGTCATCCCGATGGCCTATGGGGAGAGGGTCGTTCTTCGCCTGCTGGACAAAGGGGTTTCTCTGTTGGGTCTCGGAGACATGGGGCTGGATCCGGAAAAGCTGACGATCTTTGAGAGACTGATCAACAAGAACAGCGGTATTTTGCTCGTCACAGGGCCCACCGGAAGCGGTAAAACGACCACGCTCTATGCAGCCATTAACAAGATCAATTCCACGGAAAAGAACATCATCACCATCGAGGATCCGATCGAATATGAACTGGCGGGCGTCGGCCAGATTCAGGTGAATCCCAAGACCGAGCTGACTTTCGCCAGAGGCCTGCGATCCGTGCTCCGCCATGATCCGGATATTATCATGGTCGGTGAGATCAGAGACCTTGAGACGGTTGAGATTGCGATCCAGGCTTCCCTTACCGGCCATCTGGTTTTCAGCACCCTGCACACCAATGATGCGGCAGGCGCCCTCACGCGCTTGGTAGATATGGGGGTGGAGCCTTTCTTGATCGCCTCGTCTTTGCTGGGGGTGGTCGCCCAGAGGCTTGTGAGAAGGATTTGCCCGGAGTGCAAAGAGTCCTTTCATCTGGCTGAGTCGGCTTTGGCGGAGCTCGGCTTGCCGAGAGATCAGGTCTTGTGGCGCGGTCGCGGTTGCGAGGGCTGCATGCAGAGTGGATACCGCGGCCGCACAGGAATTTTCGAACTTCTTCTCATGGACAATGAAGTGAGACACCTTCTTACCTCAGGGGCGGATTCGGTGACCATCAAGGAGGCGGCCGTCAGGAGAGGGATGGCGACTCTTTTTGGAGACGGCCTCCGTAAAGTCCAGCGCGGGATAACCACGCTGGACGAAGTGATGAGGGTAACGCAGGAATGAAATCCGCGTCAGCGGATTTCATTCAACGACCCTTCGGGGCTCCAAATATTTGTGCTTAGTATTTGTTTCGAAGTTCGGGATTCGAATTTACGTGCGGCGACATGCCGCAATAGGAACCTATGCCCGTTTTTGAATACAAGGCTCTTGACAGGAGGGGGAAGAAAACCAAAGGACTCATTACCGCAGAAGGCCCCTCCGCTGCCAGATTCCGTTTAAGTCAGGACTTCATCTATCCAACCCAGGTCAGGGAGGTGCTGGAGGCGGACCATAAACCCGCCTCCAAGTTCTTTGCAGATCCCGTGGCCAGATTTCGCAGGCTCAACCCCGTGGAGGTGACCACGGCCCTCAGGCAACTGTCCACGCTTGTCTCCTCAGGCCTGCCCCTTATTGAGTGTCTCGGCGGCGTGATTGAGCAGACGGAGCAGACGAAACTCAAGAGAACTTTCACCCAGATCAGGGAGAAAGTGCTGGAGGGAGCTTCTCTGGCCCAAGCCATGTCCTCCCATCCCTCGGTTTTCGGGCAAATTCACGTGAACATGGTCAAAGCAGGGGAAACAGGCGGCGCTCTCGACATCATTCTGAAGCGTTTGGCGGATTTTGCCGAGATGAGGCTTAAGCTCAAAAAAAAGATCGAGTCCGCCATGACCTATCCGATCTTCCTGCTCTTTATAAGCACGGTTATCCTCGTGTTCCTCATGTCCTTTGTCATGCCCAAGGTGATCGGTATCTTCGAGGGCATGAGGCTGGCTCTACCCTGGTCCACAAAGGTCCTTATCTTTGTCACCCACTTCCTGAGCCGGTACTGGTGGCTCGTGGTGGCCGTGGTGGTGGCGGTTTCCGGCTTGATTGCCGCATTTGTGAAAACAGAAAAAGGCGGCAGAATCTGGGACAGAACCCGCCTCCATGTCCCCATTTTCGGAAGACTTCACCGCAAGGCGGTGATTGCCAGGTTTACCAGAACCCTCTCGATCCTGTTGAAAAGCGGTATCCCCCTGGTAAATGCTTTGTTCATTGCCGCTCCCTCCATGGGAAACCGCATCATGGAGGAAGGAATCGAGGAGGCGGGGAAAATGGTGGGTGAGGGATCGGACTTTGCGACACCCCTCAAACAAAAGGCGGGGTTCCCTCCTCTGGTGGTGCAGCTCGTGAGGGCCGGGGAGAAGAGCGGCGAGCTTGAGGAGATGCTTGCCAAGGCGGCTGAAGTGTACGAAGATGATGTGGAGGCTGCAATCGCCTCGCTGACGTCCATCATAGAACCCATTGTCATTCTTGCCATGGGCGTGGTGGTTGGTTTTATTGTGATGGCCATCCTGCTCCCCATCTTTGAAATGACCAGCGGGGTCAGAGGAATACGATAAGAGAAACCTCAAAGGCCGAAGTTCAAATGCCCGATCAAATTTGAAAGAGGAAAAGCAAAGAGCAAAGTTTTTTGACGGGGCTCGTGAAATTGTTCATTGGGGTTTTATTTGGAATTTGGCATTTGGATTTTGACATGTATTGTGCTTTTTTAAAGGTGTTCCATGGATAGGAAAAAAGCGAGAAACCTTTGGCTTGAGCGGAGGGGTTTTACCCTCCTTGAAATACTCATCGTCATTACCATCCTAGGCATTTTGGCGAGCCTTGTGGCAGTGAAACTCATGGACCGTCCTGGAGAGGCTAGGGTGCTCAAAGCACAGATGGATATTCAGACTCTCGAAATGGCGCTCAAGCTTTACAGGCTGGACAACGCTTTCTACCCGACCACGGAGCAGGGGCTCACAGCTCTTGTGGAAAAACCAGCGACGGGTCGAATTCCAGCAAATTGGCGTGAAGGGGGCTACCTGGAAAAGGGGATTTTGCCGAAAGACCCATGGGGAAACGATTACCTCTACTTAAGCCCCGGGGTATATAACCGCGATTTTGACATTTGGTCATACGGTGCTGATGGACAAGAGGGCGGTGAAGGCGAGGATGCGGACGTCACCAACTGGACCGAA
>JAWOJI010000054.1:0-4013 GCA_046481735.1 Desulfatiglandales bacterium
CTTTGAAAGAAGTGATCATGCTGACCGGGCATGCTACGGTCGAGACGGCCATTGAAGGGATGAAGCAGGGTGCGTACGACTACCTGATGAAGCCCTGTGACATTGATATGCTGGTGGAAAAGGTGACCGAAGCAGCGGCAAAAAAACGGCGGCACGAAGAAAAGATTCTTGAAGCTCAAATCAAAGAGATCACGATGCGGCGCATTTAAAAGCATGAGAACTAAAGGAAAGGAGATTCTAGATGCAGACCATTGTGGTGAAGGACCTCATGATTCCTATTGCGGATTATGCCACGGTTTCGGAAGAAGCGAACCTCTACGAAGCCGTCATTGCCCTGGAGGAGGCTCAAAGAAGCTTTGACCAGAACAAGTACCGGCACCGGGCGATTCTTGTGTATGATGCCAATCGCCGCATTGTAGGGAAACTGAGCCAATTGGATGTGATCAGGAGTCTGGAACCGAAGTACGAGGGCATCGGCGACCTGCAGGATCTGACGCGCTTCGGCCTTAATCCCGACTATATCCGCCAGATGATCAAGGATCACGGCCTCTGGAAGCAACCCATCGACGACATCTGCAAGACAGCCGCGAAGCTGAGGGTCAAGGATATCATGTACACCCTTACCCAGGGAGAGTATGTTGCAGAGGACGCGACCCTGAACGAAGCGGTGCATCGGTTGATCGTAGGCCGCCACCAGTCTTTGCTGGTAACACAAGGCAAGGAAATCGTAGGCGTGTTGCGCCTGACGGACGTTTTCAGCAAGATCTGTGACTATATCAAGGCATGCGAAATATGAGTGTCACACGGCCGCGTGTGCCGAGAGGCCACGGCCTAGGCGGCTGTGTGAGCAGATAACCTGTCGACATGCTTATAATCGCTCGCCCTGCTGATCCAGTTCCTTGACTTTCTTCAGCACCTCGCGCGGAGTCTTCACTCCCTCCTTCTCGAGAATCACCTCCATCTGTTCCGGGGTCATGTGCAGCCGGTTCATCACCGTTTTTTTGTATGCATCCACCAGGACATGCAACAGGGTATCCAGGTCACAGGGTTTGCTCAGGTAGGAATAGGCCTGGCCATAGACACATTCGTTTTGCGGATCAAAGGAGCCGTGCCCTGTAATGATGACCACCTCCATCCAGGGATAGTCTTTCTTTAGATGAAGCAGCACGTCCCTGCCGCTCATGCCCGGCATTTTCAGGTCCACAAGGGCAACGTCGATCGGGTGAAGGCGGGCCACTTCGAGGGCCTTGTCTCCTCGGTTGACGGCGATCACATTGAAATCCCTGATTTGGAGCCTCCGCTTGATCGAGTCCAGCAGGGCCTCTTCATCATCCACAAGCAATATGTTGATTTTTTCTTTTGCCACAGTTGCGTTCCTTGCCTACTTCTCTTTTGAAAATCTACCCGCGAAGTTTCCCGGAATCACCCTATTCCTGAACGCTGAACCCCTGAACACTGAACACTCATAATTGTCACAGACAACCTGTTTTCATTTAAAGCCCGTAACGGCCCTAGACCGGAAACTTCATCCACTGCCAGTATCCCAGAATCGTCCATCCCCACAGTACTGCAAAGGAGAGGAGCAGCACAATAAAGCCATGGACAAAGAAGTCTTTCATGGTGATCAGTTGCTCGCCGGTTTCGTAATCCTTGGCCAGCGCAAAAATGATGGCGTTGTTCGGCGTGCCGATAATGAGCATGTGCGCGAAGGATGACGCAAACGCGGTGGAAAGCCCCACCATGACGGGCGATGCGCCGGCGATAGTGGCCATGGGCACACAGATGGGGCCAATGGCCGCAACGGTAGCGCCGTCGCTCATGAAGTTGGTCAGCACCCCGGTGAACAGGGAGGTGGCGATGGCCAGACCGGAACCGGTGCTGGTCAAGAAGGCAGGCAGGATATTCACGAAGGAGTCGGCGATCCAAAGGGCCGCGCCGGTGGCCGCCAACCCGGTCCCCATGGCGCTGGCGGCGGCGTAGAGGGCCACCACGTCCCAGTGGATAGAGTTGATCTCCTTCCAGCGTAGAATGCCCAGGACGTTCAGGGCCACCAAGGCCAGGATCACGGGCCCGCCCATGCCGTAGGTGGCCGAAAGGGCCGACCACATAATGATCAAGGCCACCAGCACTACCGCAGTTTTGTATTCGTCGGCCGTCATTTTTCCGATTTTTTCGGATTCGCGGCGCACGGCGGCGGAGACGTCCAGCTTCGTGATCTGAAGTTTGTTTCGGCTCCACAGGTAAAAATAAAGCCCCACGATGACGGCCATCACCGGCACAAAGGGCAGTCCGTACATCACCCATTGGCCGAAGGAGATGCTGATGCCGTAATCGCCCAGGATACCGATCATGATGGCGTTGCGGCCCCCGGCCGCCGGGGATCCGGGGCCCCCCACATTGCAGGCAAAATTGAGCGTCAACAGCATCATCACCACCAGGGCTTTGTCCTTGGAAATGCCCGAAACCCTGACAGCGCCCATGTACACCATCATGAAGATCGGGGCGATAAAGGCGATCAGGGCATGTTCGGACAGAAAGGCGGCGGTCACGGCAACCATGGGAGCAAAGATCAGGGACATGCGCACCAGGGATGTGCTGGGCGACAGGAGCAGGATGCCGATGCGCCGATCCAGGCCGGTTTTGGAAATGGCGGTCGCCATGGCCAGAACCCCGAAGATGAAAATCACGGCATCCTTGGCATAGGCCCTGGCCACACCGTCCGGGGGCAGGACCCCGAAAAAGTACATCAGGACGCCGACCAATAAAGCGGTGATGCCCACGGGCACGGCGCCCGTGGCCCAAAACAGGGCGGCTACAAACAATACGCCGATCATGACGTGGGCCCGTTTCATGGCGGCTTCCGGTCCCAGCAGTTGCCTGGTTTTGGCGCCGTCTGCGGTCTTGACGGTTTCATAGAGTCCGGCCCGCTCGGCGTAGAACTGGGCCACCGTCTGTCCGGGTTTCAGCCGGCGATAGTCCGAGTATCCCAGGATCACCTCTTCCTGGGCGCTACCCTTGGGCGTCGTCAACAAAAGCTTCAAACGGTCTGAAGGGGGCATGAAATAGAGGAGGGCAAAAACCAGGGCGCCAAGAATGATGATGCCGGGCCGCGCGTTTTGAACCCCGATCAGCCAGTCCTTGATGCTCTTTTTCTCGATAAAGGGAATCTCATGGCGTGCCATGGCATATCGGCGCTCTTCCCGGGCCGACTCGATTTTTTCAATCAGCTCCTCCACCGGGCAGGGTTTCTGGATGTAGCCATAGATGTCATGCTTGCCGGTCACCCGGGCCGATTCGATGCTCCCGTGACCCGTGAGCATGATAATCTGAACTTCGGGCCGGATCTTTTTCAGCTCCTTCAGGGTTTGAATGCCGTCCATTTTGGGCATTTGCAGGTCCAGCACCACGACTTCGGGGTTTTCATGGCGGACGATCTTGATGGCGTCTTCTCCATTGTTCACGTCAAGCACTTCGTAGCCGCGTATCGAAAGCTGCTTTCCGAGAGTGACCCTGAACTGGTCTTCGTCATCCACCAGCAGGATTCTCGGCCGTTCGACAGGGGCTTGTCTCACACCATTCTCAGCCATCCTTTTTCTCCTTTATATGATTTTTTCACGATTCTTCACGCTTGACCCAAGCTGGATTTGGGCACCAGCAACACCACGGTGAAAGCGCTGCCCTGACCGGGAGCGCTCCGCACCTCCATTCGGCCCCCCATGCCTTCCACGATGTTCAGTGCAATGGGCAGGCCGAGACCTGTTCCCTTGCCCACCTCCTTGCTCGAGTAAAAGGGCATGAAGATCTTTTCCAGTGTTTCAGGGTCCATCCCCTCTCCGGTATCCGCAACGGTCGCTCTTACGACATCGCCGTCAAGGCGGGTGCTCAGGGTGATCGTGTCCCCCTCCTCGACGGCGTCACTGGCATTATTGACCAGGTTCAGGAAGACCTGGCGAATCAGGTCCGGATCCAGCAGCAGTTGAGGCACCGAAGGATCGTAATCCCGGACCAGGTTG
>JAWOJI010000070.1:0-2720 GCA_046481735.1 Desulfatiglandales bacterium
CTACCCCACCCTGGAAACGGCCCGCGAGGCCAAAGAACTGGGTGCCCAGGAATACTGCATCAAACCCATCGAAAAAGAAGAACTGGAAGAGAAAGTGGCCAAGGTGCTGGCAACATGACGGAATTCATGAAACAGAGAATAAGCTATCTTCTAACCCGGCTGTTCGCCCCTTCAAAACACCTGAAGAGCACCTATGAAGCCTTCCGGCAACTCCTGGAATGGGACCGCCAAAGCCATGAGAGGATGGCCGAATTGGAAAGCTACTACCACGACGAAAAAAGGGGCGACTTCTACACCGTCAGGAAAGCCTACGAAAGGCTTCATGAAGCGGTGCGCGAAATGGTTGAGCACCTGGACGCCATGGCCCCTCGATCGCACAAGCCGCTTTTTTCCCGACTCGCCGACATCGATGCCGCGGTTCGCGCCTCCGGCCTGAGGATCGAAAAACCCGACGCAACTCCCCCTTTTGTTCTCCCCCTTCAAGAAGTCCCTCTGAAAGCAGAAAACCTCGCCGGCGGAAAAGGGGCGCACCTTGCGGAGCTCGCCTCAGAGCTGGATCTGCCTGTCCCGAAGGGCTTCGTGATAACGTCCAGGGCCTTCAACGCCTTTTGCGAAACCAACCGCCTTGGGCCGGAAATCGAAACCGCCCTGGCGAACCTCGATCTAGATTCGCCCGATTCGCTGGAACAGACATCGACCCGCTTGTCTTCCCTTTTTCTGAAAGGTTCCCTGCCTCCCGATTTGGAGCGAGCCGTTCAGGACGCCTGCACCGGCGCCTTCGGCAGGGCCCGCTGTGCCGTAAGAAGCAGCGCCGTGGGGGAAGACTCGACCTATTTCTTTGCCGGCCAGTTCAAAACGGTTCTCAATGTCGACTCGACCCGTTTGGTTGAAGCATACAAGGAGGTCATTGCAAGCAAGTACTCCCCCGGCGCCCTTTTCTACCGCATAAAAAACGGGTTTCTCGACCGGGAAACGCCCATGGCGGTTCTGGCCCTGGAAATGGTGGATGCCCTTGCCGGCGGAATCGTTTACTCCCGGAGCCCCTTTTCCTCTTCAGAGGCAGCCACGACCATTTATGCGATTTGGGGACTGGGTGAACTGCTCGTCGACGGCGACACGGTTCCGGACGCGCTCGAAATCTCCATGAAGAGCGACCGACCGGAGGTGATCCGAAGGACACGGGGCGCAAGGGACCGCAAAGCGGTCCTCACGCCGCAAGGCGGGGTTGAAACCGTTCCCCTGGAGGCGTCTGAAAAGAACACGCCTCCCATTGACGACAAGGAGGCGGCTCAGCTCGCTCTCTGGGCGCTCAAGCTGGAGAAATTCTTCGGGACTCCTCAGGACATCGAGTGGTGCAAAGACCGCCGGGGCCGCCTCCTCGTGCTCCAGTCGCGGCCCCTGGGCTTGGAGCAGAAGACGGAGGAGTCCTGCGAGATCGATTTGTCAGGGGTGTCCAGTCCCGTCCTCATCTCCGGTGGGGACAGGGCGGTTTCCGGAATCGGAAAAGGCAAGGTGTTCGTGGTCTCTTCCCACGAAGATCTGCAGGGTCTTCCCGGTAGCTCGGTTCTCGTGGCCCACTCCACGCCTCCCGGGTTTGCGAGAGTGATGGATCGCCTGAGCGCCGTCGTGTCCGATCTGGGCTCGGTGGCCGGTCACTTCGCCTCGGTTGCCCGGGAGTGGGGCGTGCCCACTCTGGTCAACACCCGGAAGGCCACGAGCGTCCTGAAGCACGGGGAAATGGTCACCGTTGTCGCGGATAGTGGGAAGGTCTTCTCGGGCGAGGTGCAGGGGATCTCCGCTCCTGCCTGCGAAGGGAACAGGCTTCCCGAGGACAGCCCGCTCATGAAGCGCCTGGGCCTCATTCTCGAGCACTGCTCGCCCCTCAATCTCATGGATCCCCAGGACGAAGGTTTTGTCCCGGAAAAGTGCAGGACCCTCCACGATGTTGTGCGATACGTCCACGAAAACGCGGTCCGTGAGATGTTCTCCCTCGGGTCCAGGGGAATGCGAAGGGCAAGGGGCGCCGTGAAACTCGCCAGCGACATCCCGGTCACGCTCTACGTGCTGGACCTCGAGAGGCGGCGCCCCAGGGGTCTTGGCCGCAGTGGGGAGATTCCTCTGGAAAAGATTGAAAATCCCGGGCTTCGCGCCCTCTGGAAGGGGCTTGGCCACCCGGACATCCGCTGGTCGTCGGATGTGCGCCACTTCGACTGGGAGGAGTTCGACCGGCTCAGTGCAGGCCTCATCAGCCTTGACTCCCAGATGCTCGCCAGCTTTGCGGTCGTGGCAAAGGATTATTTGAACATCCACATCCGCTTCGGGTATCATTTTGTGATCATCGATTCCCTCTTCGGCCCGCAACCCGAACAGAACTACATTTCACTGCGTTTCAAAGGGGGGGGCGCCGCGCCTGAACGGAGGCGCCTGCGTGTTCGATTCCTGAGCCGGGTGCTGGGAGAGCACGGATTTGAAACCGATCCCCAGGGCGATGGGATCGATGTGAAGCGCAGCAGCCTGACGGTTCCCGACGCCGGGAAGAAACTTGAAATGCTGGGGTTCCTGCTCGGGTTCACCAGGCTCATGGACCAGAAGCTCGAAGATAAGGCGGCCGTGGAAGCCCGGGTGGATGAGTTCCTCAAAAAGTTTCCACCCCAAGAGTGACGAGGAAAGGTAGTTGGCAACTGCTATATGGGCTCGTTTTCATTTTGGTGATTTGCGAT
>JAWOJI010000230.1:0-8965 GCA_046481735.1 Desulfatiglandales bacterium
CCCGTATTTCAGAAGGGTGAGCTCCTTTACGGTCTCCATGACGCCCACGGTCCGATCAGGAAAAGCGGCCGCGCCGTGATCGTGGAAGGATACACGGATGTGCTCGCTCTCAGAAAACACGGCTTTCACATGGCGGTCGCCACCCTGGGAACAGCATTGACAAGGGATCACGTTCGAAGGCTCAAAGGCTATGCCGGGGAAACTGTGGTCGTCTTTGACGCGGATGCCGCGGGAAAAGCTGCGGCCTTGAGAAGCCTTTCCATCTTCCTGGATGAGGGCATGTCCGCTCGAGTCTTGGTGCTTCCGGAAGGCGAAGATCCGGACAGCTTTGTGAACAAGAAAGGGTTGCAGGCTTTCGAGGAATTGTTGAATCGCGCGGCCCCCATGTTCGATTTCTTTCTGGATCTCAGGATGGCAGCCGCCGGGAACCGGATCGAAGGGCAGGTCGAGGTCTTGCAGGACATGATTCCCCTCCTGCTGGAACTGAGGAATCACGTGCAAAGAGCCATGTATGTGAAGCGCTTGAGTGAAAAGCTGGGCATAGCGGAGTCATCCGTTCTGGCTGAACTCTCGAAGGCGGCAAGGCTTCCATCAAGGGGGAAAGGCGGCGTTGGTCCTGGAGAGGCATTGGAGGCGACTCAGACCAAGAAGCCCGACGATCGGCTTTTGCTCCACCTTATCGTTCACCATCCCAAGGTGATCGAGCAATTCGTTCGGAAGAACCTGAGGGTTCTCTTTTCCGATGCTGCGGTCATCCAAACCTTTGATTTCATGGTCGCCGCTTTTCAGAACGAGGGGCAGTTTCAACCTGAACAGATTCTGGAGAGACTGGGCGGGGAACCGGCCGCCGACCTCCTGAGGGAAGCCCTCCTGAGCCCCTCCATTTACCGTGACGATGAGGTCGAACAGGCCCTCCGGGAATTCGAAGACAAGGTGCATCGGTTGACGATTTCGAAATCGAAACAGAAGGCACTCGGAAATATTGAAGAGGCCAGCAAAATCCCTAAGCTCATCAAGAAAAGATGGGGCTGAAAGGGAGCAACCGCCGGTCTCAGGAGGACGTAGAATGGTTAACAATTCCGACACAACAAGCTTGAAAAGGCTCATCGACATCGGCAAGGACAAGGGATACATCACCTATGAAGAGCTCAATGACGACCTGCCTGAGGATGTAATCTCCTCCGATTACATCGACGACCTCATGATGATGTTCGAAGAACTGGACATCATGGTGATTGACGAAGCTTCGAAAGAGAAGATCGAGAAATCGAGAAAACTCAAGAAAAAGCAGGAAAAGGCGGTTGAAAAAGAAAACTTTCGAGCCGAGATCTCGGACGTGGGCGCCCGGGTTTCCGACCCGGTCAAGATGTACCTCAAAGAGATGGGCTGCATCTCCCTTCTCACGAGGGAGGGGGAGGTGGAGATTGCCAAGAGAATCGAAGCCGGGGAAAGCGAGGCCATGGACGCCCTGCTCAGATGTGCTGTGGGAATCGAATACATTGTGGAGCTGGGAAGGGAACTCAAGAAGGGCGACATCAAACTGAAAGATGTCATCAACGACCTGGACGATGAGGACAGCCACACGCAAGTCGGAGAGAGAAGGGAAACGATCCTTCACATCATTGATCAAATTGAAGCGCTTCGTGCAGAATGCGGAGACCTGAAAAAGGCCCTAGCCAGGAAGACAACATCCGCCCAGAAAAAAAAGAAACTGGTCGCAAAATTTGCCGAAAACAACGGCAAGGTCGTGGAACTCATCGGGTCTTTCAAGCTTGAGAAAAGCCAGCTTGATCACATGGTGGAAAGGCTTAGAACCATCGTTTCCGAGATGGAGGAGGGAGAAAAGAAGCTGGAAGAATGCATGCTCGCAGCCGGCGGCAAGCCTATCTCGCGCATCCGGAAATGCGCCGGCCAGATACCCAAGTCCGCCAAGGTCAACCAGGTCGTGACCGCATTAAAGCTCAGGAAATGCGACCTCCTGGAGCTCAAAGGGAAGGTCGAAGAAGCCGAGAAGATCATCCAGGAAATCAAAGACCGGACCGGCATGGGCAAAAAAGAGCTCAAAAGCGCCCTTGAAATCGTTGAAGACAGACTCCTCAAGGCCAAGAGGGCCAAGAGCGAACTGATTGAAGCCAATTTGAGACTGGTCGTCAGCATCGCCAAGAAGTACACGAACCGGGGCCTTCAGTTTCTCGACTTGATCCAGGAGGGGAACATCGGCCTGATGAAGGCCGTGGACAAGTTCGAATACCAGAGAGGGTACAAGTTCAGCACCTATGCCACCTGGTGGATACGCCAGGCCATTACCCGGGCTATTGCAGATCAGGCCAGGACCATTCGTATTCCCGTGCACATGATCGAGACGATCAACAAGCTGATCCGGACATCCAGATACCTGGTTCAAGAGCACGGGCGCGAGCCTACGCCGGAGGAAATCGCAGAGAAGATGGAGTTCCCCCTTGAAAAGGTGCGGAAGGTGCTGAAGATCGCCAAGGAACCTATCTCTCTTGAGACGCCCATAGGAGAAGAGGAGGACAGCCACCTCGGAGATTTCATCGAAGACAAGAAAATCATCTCTCCCGGCGAAGCGGTGATCAACTTCAATCTCGGGGAGCAGACGAGAAAGATTCTCACAACTCTCACCCCAAGAGAAGAAAAGGTCCTGCGCATGAGGTTCGGCATCGGAGAGAAGTCGGACCACACCCTCGAGGAGGTGGGTCGGGATTTCAACGTGACCAGGGAAAGAATCCGGCAGATCGAAGCAAAGGCACTCAGGAAACTGAGACACCCGAGCAGGAGCAAGAAGCTTCGGAGCTTCCTGGAACAGTGAGCCCGCTTCCGAGTGGGAAGGGAAAGGATTCCCCTTGACAAATACTTCTCCACCTTGCATGGTGTGGCAGGTTATTCTGATGGGTTGTATTGGGCCTATAGCTCAGCTGGTAGAGCCACCGGCTCATAACCGGTTGGTCCCTGGTTCGAATCCAGGTGGGCCCATCATGAAGTCACGGATGAGAATATCCAGAGTTCGAAATTGCAGGAAATTCGGCGACAAGTCCAAAGGCCTGACATAAGGAAAAGGCGCACTTTCAGCAAGTGCGCCTTTTCCTTTTTCAGCCGTGAGCAGATTCCACGGCACGTGGTAGGTTCATGAATCCCACGGTGCAAGACATCCTTGCGATTCTTGAAAGGATCGCACCTGCTGCGGCGGCGGAAGATTGGGACAATCCGGGCCTCCAGATCGGGAACCCACTGCAGGAAGTCGGAAGGATCATGACCTCTCTCGATCCTTCTCTCTCCGTCGTGCGGGAAGCGTCAAGGAGAAAAGTGCAGATGCTCTTGACCCATCACCCCCTGATCTTCCCTTCCCTATCCTCCGTGAACCGAAGAACCTATCCTGGAGACGTCATCTTCGAGGCGTGCGAGGCACATATCGCCATTCTCGCCGCCCACACCAATTTGGACGCGGCCCAAGGGGGAATCAACGACATGCTTGCCTCCCTTTTTCGCCTGGCAAACATGGACGTCCTGCAGGAAGATCCGACCCATCCCCAAAGGAACATCGGCCGGGTCGGCGACCTTCCAGAGCCCCAATCCCTTCTTTCCTTTGCAGCGGAAACCAAACGCCTGCTTCGTTGCAGAATCCCGAGGGTGAGCGGCGACCTGGACAGACAAATCAGGCGTGTTGCCCTCGTGGGAGGCTCAGGAGGAAGCCTCGTTCCCCAGGCATCCGCCATGGGCGCCGACGTTCTGGTAACAGGCGACGTGGGCCACCACGATGCACTGCGAGCAAAGAGCCTGGGTCTGGCTCTTGTCGATGCGGGTCATTTCGAAACCGAGAAAATCGCTTTCGGCCTTTTTACCGATGCCTTCAAGGACATCCTCAAGCGGGAAGGTTGGGCGGTTGCGGTCGAAGCGTTCGAAGAAGAGAGCAACCCGATGCAATGGATTTAGAAAAACCTACAAACCCCTGCACCCTTGCGCCCAGGCAAGCTGCAGGAACAAAAAGGAGAGGATGCGACATTGAAAGAAAAGATCAGTTTGCTTATTCAGCTTCAGCATTGCGATAATCGGATACGAGAGATTGTGAGAAAAAAGGGAGAAGGGCCTCTGAAAATAAAGAAATCGGAGGATGATCTCCGTCAGGCGGAGATAGAGGTTGAGGAAGAGCGGTCGAAGCTCGATGCCTTGAAGAAGGAAAGACGCAAAATTGAGCAGGAGGTTCAGGAACTCGATCAAAAGATCGAGAAAAGCACGATCAAACTCTCACACATCAAGTCCAACAAGGAATACACGGCAGCCCTCAAAGAGATCGACGATCTGAAAAAATCGAAGTTCATCACGGAAGACAAGATTATCGAAGTCATGGAGAAAATCCAGAGGCTGGAAGAGGGAGCAACGGAACAGGATCGCAAGATCGAGGAGTTCCGGGCGGAAGCGGAAAAAACCAGGGAGGAAATTCTTCGGGAGCTTGCGCTTCTCGATCGGGAGTTGGGGAATCTCGAAGATAAGAGAGGCTCGTTTATCAAAGGGGTTGATCCTGGCATTCTCAGGCAGTATCTGTTTCTCCATGAACGGAAAAACGGACTGGCCGTCAGCGCCGTGGTCACCGGAGTGTGCCAGACTTGTCACCTGGGAATCCCGCCGCAGAAATTCAACGAGCTGATCCGCGGGAATGAGCTGATGACCTGTCCCCACTGCAATCGAATCGTGTACTGGGGTGAAGACGAGGATTTCCAGAAAGCGGAGACTGTGCTATAGTAAGCAGAGCATGTCGGAGCAGGACAAATGACCGCTGCCTTGCACGGCGCAAGGGGGAGGAAAGTCCGGGCTCCGCAGGACAGGGTGCTGGGTAACGCCCAGTCCTGGCAACAGGAAGGAAAGTGCCACAGAAAGCAAACCGCCCTGACGATCGATTCGTCAGGGTAAGGGTGAAACGGTGAGGTAAGAGCTCACCAGTCCCGCCGGTGACGGCGGGAGCTAGGCAAACCCCACCCGGAGCAAGACCAAATAGGGGAGCGTCGAGGGTTGTCCGCCCGAGCTCCCGGGTCGGTCGCTCGATCCCGTTGGCAACACCGGGACTAGATGAATGGTCATTGTCTCCCGCACGATGCGGGGGAAACAGAACCCGGCTTACGGCCTGCTCCGACATGCATCAAAAAGAGGGCGCAAGGCGCAAGGTTCCAGATAGTGGAAACATTGATAGAAGCATTTCCAAATGAACGTCCCCTACACAGACCAAAAAGACCACAAATCACACTTTTCTCGGAAAACGCCCTGTCCTTTCCCTGAGGATTGCGTCATCGTTATCGGGGCCGGGCACTTCGGCAAGAGAGCTGTGGATCTTCTCTCCCCGCGGCGCGGCGCTCCTCTATGGGTGGTGGAAAAAGACGAAGAAGCCCTGCGCGCCATGGAACATCTCCCTGTTGAACCTATTCTCCGGGATGCACTCCCTTTTCTCGTGGAATCCTTTCCTCTCCTGCATCCGGAGAACATCATTGTCCCTGCCGTCCCCATCCATCTCGCCTTTGAATGGTTGCTACTATCCGCAAGTGGGGCCTTCCGTGTTTCCCGGATAGAGGCGCCCGAGAGCATCAAGCCGCTCGTGCCCCACGCATGGGCTGGTAGCGAGGGTTCTCTGCTTTTGAGCTACGCGGACTTCCGATGCCCTGACGATTGCCCGGAGCCTGCCGACCACTGCACGGTCACCGGAAAAAGGCGTGGCGCCCCCCTGTACGCTCTTCTCAGGGGGATGGACCTGCCCGGCTGCCGCGTGCACGTAATCCGGAGCCGTCAACTGGCGCCCGGCGTCGGCGGCTACAAGATCGGCGATCTTCAGGAACTGTTGGGGAGGGTGGATTCGGCAGGAGAGGGAAAATGGGTCGTGGCCACGGCATGCAAATGCCACGGCGTGGTCTCGGCCATGGAGATTACATGCAAGAAATCCGAATTCGGCCTTTGACACTCCTTTGACCTTTGGATTTTGTCATTACGATTTGAGTGGTGTATTGTGGGGCGCCGCCTTATAAAGGAGTTCGCCGGAATACGTAAATGCCATATCACCAAGACCACAGGAAGGGCTGAATATGTTCATCTTTTCGAACTTTCTCATGGCCATCGCCAGGATCCTCGACATCGGGTTGAGCCTGTACATGTGGGTCATCATCGCCAGGGCCGTCATTTCCTGGGTGAGCCCGGACCCCTACAACCCGATCGTGCGATTCCTCAACAGCATCACGGAACCTTTGCTTTTCCGCGTAAGACGGTTCATCCCGGCCTATTTCGGCGGGTTCGATTTCTCGCCCGTTCTTGTCATCCTGGGCATCATTTTCATCCAGAGCTTCCTGATTCAGAGCCTGTACCAAATGGCAACCCGCCTCGGGTGACGTGAGAGTGCCGTGCACACCGACATCCGGGTGAAGCTCACCCCTCGATCGGCAAGGAACCAGGTTCTCGGCCGTGAGGGAGAACACTACCGGGTGAAAGTCACTGCACCCCCCGCAGAGGGCCGGGCGAACCGGGCTCTGATCCTCGTGCTTTCCGAAAAACTCGGCATCGCGAAAAGCGCCATTGAGATCACTTCGGGAAAAAGCGCAAGGCTCAAAACCGTCAGAATTTACGGATTGACGGCGGAAGACGTTGCCTGTGCCCTGGAAACATAGCGCATAGAGCAAAGAGAGTAGAGCATAACGTATTTTAAACGTTCAGCGTTCAGTGTTCAGTGTTCAGCAACCCATCTCTCCTGATAAAACCCAAATCGTCGAAATGCCTTTTTTCGCGTCAATTTGGCCGTGCACCTTGCGCCGTGCGCCGTTTTATGCCCTGAATTGAATATCGTGAAGCTGCCGGAAACGGCCGTTCAGAGACATGAGCGATTCTCTGGTTCCTGATTCCAGGATTCGGCCGTTTTCCAGCACGTAAATCCGGTCCGCCTTTCGGATCGTGCTGAGCCGATGAGCCGCAACCAGGATGGTCCGCCCCCCCCTGAGCCTTTCGATGGCTTCCTGCACCAGGGTTTCACTTTCCGCGTCCAGGGCCGAAGCCGCCTCATCCAGAATCAGGATGGAGGGATCGGCGAGAATGGCCCTTGCAATGGCAATGCGCTGTCTCTGTCCTCCAGAGAGCAACGTCCCGCGATCCCCCACCAGCGAATCGTAACCGTGAGGCTGGGCCATGATGAAATCATGGGCATGGGCGGCTCTCGCCGCTTCCATGACTTGCTCGATGCTCCTTTCCGGGTGGCCGTAACGGATATTGTCTGCAATGGTGCTGTGAAAAAGCAGGACTTCCTGGCTCACCGTGGAGATCTGCCTTCTCAGGGAAGCGAGGGTGACCTCCCGGATATCGATGCCGTCAATCCTGATGCTCCCCTGTGTCACATCGTAGAAGCGGGGGATGAGATCGAGGAGCGTGCTCTTGCCCGCTCCTGTGGAACCCACCAGGGCGATCATTTCCCCTGCACGGATCGTCAAGGAGATATCCTGCAGTATGGGGATCCCCGCCTCGTAGGAAAAGCTCACGTTCTTGAACTCTATGCTGTCCTGGTGTCGCGGCAGTTCCAGGGCGCCGGGACGGTCCTGGATCTCGGGAATGGTTTTCATGATTTCAAAGACCCTTTCCGTGGCCCCTTGAAGCGTGCGGAGTTCGTTGTTCACTCTGGCCAGGCTCTTGACCGGACCGTAGACCCGGGAATAGGCATAGATCAGGGAAATCAGCTCTCCCAGGCTGTGATCGAAGTAGAGCTTGCCCACAATCAGGACCCCAGGCAAGACAAGGAAGCCCGTAGAATCCATCAGGGGGCCCAAGCCGAGGGACCAGCGATTCCACTTCATCACATTCCTGTAGAGCTCATCGGTGAGCCTTTGAAACCGAGCAGACTCGATGCGGCCCGAACAGAATCCCTGGACCACCTTGAGGCACAGGAGAGTCTCCTGGTAGGCGGCCGTGACCTGGGCCATGGCATCCTGTACCCTCGCGGAATGCTTCTTCACTTTTCTTCCAAAAAGGCGCACCGATCCGACGACAATCGGAGCGGCAAAGAACACGAGAAGAGTGAGCTTGAAGTTCACCAGGAGCACATAGCTCAGAAAAGCAAGGGCCGTGAGCGGGTGCTCCACGAGGCCGATGAGGATGTTCGCGATCCTCTCCTGCATGACCGTGAGATCGGCGGTGGATCGGGAAATGAGCTCCCCTGCCCTTCTTTTGTGGTAGAAGCCCAGGGGAAGGGAGATGAATCTCTCGAAAAGCTCAACCCTCATGGAGCGTATGGCCCGGTTGGAAAAGGCTGCGGCGGCCAACTGGCTCAGGTAGAGGGTCATGGATTTGAAGAGGATGGCCAGAAAGGCGACCAGCGACAGGATCACCAGGAGGAAATTCGGGGAGACGTCCTGGAGGAGAACGATCTCCCTCTTTTGCCAGGAAAGGCCGTTCCCGAAATCAAGGGCAAACCACGGGATCTTCCAGGTAGCCGGGTCGGCGCCGCTTTTCATTCCTTCGTCGATGAAGGGCTGGAGAATATAGGCGGGAATTACGACAAACAGGGCGGAGCAGGCGGTGAGCGCCATGGAGCAGAAAATGAGGCTTCGGTGGGCCCTGACGTAGCGGGCGAGATCCTTGCCGAGGATGTAATCTAACATGTTGAACTTAGCTTAATGGCGCACGGCGCAAGGTGCAAATAAATATCCGGGTCCAGAGAGCTCGGTTTTGGCCTAAGCCCAGAGGGCATGATTTGGCAGTGTAGCGCCGCCAAAATCCGAAGCGGGAAAAATTGGATGAGGCGGAAAACCGCTTGTTCAAAATGTTTGAGCAGGTTATCCAGGATATTGACAAAGACCGGATCACCGCCGATTCCCTTGGTTCATTCACCCTATCCTGGAACCAGGCAATAGAAACCGTACGCCATCGCCGGATTGTTATTGGGGCCAGGACCTAAAAATATTATCTGGAAAGCTGTAAATCCATTGTAACG
>JAWOJI010000237.1:0-3021 GCA_046481735.1 Desulfatiglandales bacterium
CCACCTTTGTTTCCAGGACCATGCTCGAATCGACCCTCTACCGGCC
This sequence comes from Desulfatiglandales bacterium, assembly GCA_046481735.1. Lineage (GTDB taxonomy): Bacteria > Desulfobacterota > DSM-4660 > Desulfatiglandales > HGW-15 > JAFGDM01. The sequence continues at coordinate 47 of JAWOJI010000237.1, forward strand.
TCAAAACATCGTGGTGCTCAGAGCGGTGCTGATCAACCCCCTGACCGAACCCTCTGTTCTTCGGGAAATTGCGGAAACCCAGGAGCGCCTGGGAATCGAAATCTGGAAAAGCTTTGAGGCAGCCTATGAGAGGCTTTTGAGATGAAAAACACCTCTTCCAACCCATCCGCTCCAGATCCCCTGCAACCGGGCTGGTGGTTTATCTTCTCAGGATACAACCTGCTTGTAAAAGCCGAGGAAGAAAACTTTTCCATCCCCTTTGTGGAGGACGCATCCCTGCTGAAATTGAATGCCATGAGAAGGCGCCTTGTGGGCCATCTGGACGGCTCGCCATGTTACGAAGCGGAATGCGGACCGGAAGCACAGGCCCCTGAGGGCATGCGCTTTGAAGGACTCCGTTCTTTGTTCGGACACCTGGATGACCCCTTGTTCCAGCTTGCGGGCCGGGCCTTACAGTTCATGGATTGGGACCGAACGCACCAGTTCTGCAGCCAATGCGGGCACCCAACCTCGGACGAAGAAGACGAAACAGCGAAGCTGTGTCCTTCCTGCGGTTTTGTGAGCTTTCCGGTCGTGTCCCCGGCTATTATCGTGGCCGTCATCAGGGATGTAAGGATTCTGCTGGCACGGGCATCTCGTTTCCCCAAGCAAATGTATAGCGTGCTCGCGGGATTTGTCGAACCCGGAGAATCTCTGGAAGAATGCGTGAGGCGGGAGGTGAGAGAGGAGGTGGGCGTTGAGGTGACCGACATTCGCTACTTCGGAAGTCAATCCTGGCCTTTCCCAAACTCGCTGATGATCGGCTTCACGGCAGATCACGCAGCAGGGGAGATCAAGGTGGACGGAAAGGAGATCGTTGATGCAGGTTGGTTCCCTGCGGATCGTCTCCCGCAAATCCCCGGAAAGATCAGCATCGCCAGAAAACTCATCGATTGGTTCGTTGACGGAAAGCACTTATAGGCCAGGAAGCTAGAAAGCTGGCAAGCTTGGAGGCCAGAATGGTCCTCCAGCCCTTGAGCTTCCCAGTTTCCCAGCTTCCCATTTTTTGGGCTTACCACGATGGGAAATTGCGCCAGAAATCTTTTTCTTTGCCCTGCCAGTCCTCTCCGAACTTCTTCTCGTAATAGGAGCCGAGCCTGCCGAGCCATCGCCACCAGAAGTTCTCCCCCTTCTCCTTGGCTTCCAGAATATCGTTCAAGAAGGTGGTAATCTTGAACATCTCATCCTTCGGAATGTAGGAAGCCGCGCCTTTCTTATAGGATTTAATGGTATTCTCAATGCTGAGGGCGTGTGCCGTCAGCATGACGGGGATGACATCTTTTTTCTTGGCAATGTCCAGGAGCTTGTAACCGTCCACACCCATGATGTCCAGGATGGCTATGTCGAAATACTCGGTTTCGAGAAGCTTCTGCGCCACTTGAAAGGTTGCCGCTTTGGCCACATGGCACATGGGCAGCAAGGCCTCCAGGGTCTCGAGAATGTCAGGCTCGTCGTCAACGATCAGGACACGTTTGCCTTCCAGGCGTTTCTCTGCTTCGGACATAAAACAGCCTCCTTCTCAAGAAAAACTCTGTGATTTCAACAGAAACATAATACACTCCACTTCGCGAATCAAGGGGGATAAATTCTCGGCTGCCTCATTCACCCTTATCAATCGGCGCGGAGTTTTGCCTTTTCTCGACCTGGTCGGTGTACCAGTCGATCTGCCGGCATATGCCACGAATAACCCGGACTTCCCTTGCCCTCAGTGGCAGGCGGGAGAGAAAACGCCGGATATTCAACATCCAGTGCTCGGGGTTTTGGGGGTGAATGAAGCCGATTTTGGTGAGTACCCCCTTGAGATGGTCGTACATGCCCTCCAGTTCGAATTTATCGGCCAGCCTGGGGAAGACCTCTTCGGGGGGCGTGCGGCTCGCCAAAAAGATCTCGTAGCAAATGATCATGACCGCCTGTGCCAAGTTCAGGGAGGCAAAGCGGGCCGTGGGAATCGTGGCAATGGTGTGGCAATAGCGCAAATGTTCGTTGGAGAGCCCTCTGTCTTCAGGGCCGAAAAGAACGGCAACCCGGTTGTCTTGCGCGATAGGGACAAGGTTTTTTGCAAGGTCCCTGGGGTTGGTCAGGGCGGGCCGGTGGGCGCCAACACGGGCGGTTGTTCCCACCACATAGTGGAAAGGGCCGATGGCCTCGGCGAGATGATCGTAAACTTCCATGTCTTCCACGATATCGATGGAGGTGCCGGTTGCCATTTTCAGAATGCGGGTGAGATCGCAGTTCTCGGGTTTGACAAGGATGAGGCGGCTCATCCCCATGTTGTTCATGGCCCGGGCCGCAGCCCCGATGTTCTCCGAGATTTGAGGCTCGACAAGAATGATCGCAATGTTTTCGAGCATATCTTAGATCTTTCTTTCACAGGCCGCGTGGGTGTCACAGTCGGGAAAAAGGGAGCCGTGGTCCTCCTCATCGTCTAGTTTGCTAAAGTGATAGAAACCTCGCAATTTCTTGCTCTGAGAGGCTTTGTGGGCCTCTAAATCCGGCTAAAGGATCTCTCCATCCCAAAGCATCGTGCAGAAATCCTTCCAGGGCAGCACCGTAACCTTGGAAGATATTTTCCTGGGCCGCGGCTCTTTGCAAATGATAAAACTCTTCCGGGATTTGTTTTCTTCATGAAAAAGATGAAGACCCTTTGTCCGATCTCCTACGGCGGTGGAAGCCTTGACTTCGATAGCGACATCTGCTTCACCAAGAATCAAGTCCACTTCCGCGCCGCTGGCCGTTCTCCAGAAAGTGATGGGAAACTCCATCCTGCTGTAGTGTCTGTAGGCCCAACATTCCTGGAGAATGAAGTGCTCGAAGGCCCTTCCATACTCGCTCGTTCCCTGCACAAGAGAACGCTGCTCCAATAATGATGCAACGATGCCCCGGTCAAAAAAGAAAAACTTCGCTGTTTCGATGAGACGCCTCTTCTTGGATTTCCT
>JAWOJI010000275.1:0-10837 GCA_046481735.1 Desulfatiglandales bacterium
CCACCTTTGCAACCTCATCCACTAAATCCCCCTTGTTCATCGTACCATCTCCTTTCACCAAGAATGTTAAGTGTAGTGGGTCTTTCCTCCAGCGTCGGCACATCTTATACAACTTTTCATCTATTTCAACATAAAAGTGAAAAAAATTTCAAACAGGAAAATATCGCATTTTAGATTCTTACATCATCGGCCTGAGGTTTTATCTATCAGAATGTTTAGGTTGCTGATACTTGTGAATTTTTGCATCCCTTCACCTCTTTCAGATAGCTACGAGGATCATGGTTCCCTTTATCGAGTGACTGGCGGGAAGGCGCCGTCTTTTCACGGTTTATCTATGGGGGAAACCCCTGGCCCCAAGCGAACGCCCTTTCTCAGACTTTTTCCAGCACGGTGGCCATCCCCTGACCGCCGCCGATGCACAGGGTCGCCAATCCGAGATCGTTCCCTTTCCGGACCATTTCGTTCATGAGAGTCACGAGGATCCTGGCCCCCGTGCACCCGATGGGGTGGCCGATGGAGATGCCGCTTCCAAGGGGGTTGGTCTTTTCCAGGTCGCACTTCAGCTCCCTGAAGCAGGCGATGGCCTGGGAGGCGAACGCCTCGTTGAGTTCCACGGTCCCGAAATCATTCATGGCAAGCTTTTCTCGGTCCAGGATTTTCTTCACCGCCGGGATCGGCCCAAGCCCCATGTACGCAGGGTCCACTCCGCCGGCGGCACAGGCCCTGATTCTCACGATAGGCTTCAGACCCAGTTCTTTTGCCTTCCTGTCCGACATCAGAAGCAGCGCTGCAGCCGCGTCGTTGATTCCCGATGCATTGCCCGCAGTGACGGTTCCGTCTTTTTTGAAGGCCGTCGGGATCTTGGCCATTTTCTCCACACTTGTCTCCATCGGCCTTTCGTCCGTGTCAAACACGAGGGGCGCCCCTTTTCTCTGCGGGATCACCACCGGCACGATCTCCTCCCTGAACAGACCATCCCCAATCGCTTTTCTCGCCCGCAGATGGCTGAGGGCGCCCAGTTCGTCCTGTTCCTTCCGTGAAATCCCGTACTTCTCTGCAATGTTCTCGGCTGTAATCCCCATGTGGTACCCGTAGAAGATCTCGAAAAGGCCGTCAAAAACCATAAGATCCACCAGGTCCACGTTGTTCATCCTGGCCCCCCAGCGTGCCGACGGAAGGGCGTAAGGGATGAGGCTCATGTTTTCCATGCCTCCTGCGAGCACCACATCCGCATCGCCTGCGCGGATGGACTGGGCTGCAAGTGCAACCGCTTTCATGCCGGAAGCGCAGACCTTGTTGATTGTGAAGGCGTTCGTCTCCTTTGCGATACCCGCCCGGATGGTGGCCTGCCTGGCCACATTCTGACCTTGCCCGGCGCCCACCACGTTTCCCATGATGACTTCATCCACGTGGACAGGCTGAAGCGAATCGGCATAGTCATAGACTCCCTTTTCAAGACCCGTCATCCCCGATCCCTGGAAAGGCTCCGGAGCAAACCGGCTCACTTCCGGCGAAGCCAAAGGCCTGAGCCCGGCCCTCTTGAGAGTCTCTTTCAAAACCAGGGCGCCCATCTGAACCACGGGGGTCCCTTTTAAACTTCCTCCAAAAGCTCCTACCGGCGTTCTCGTGCCGGAAACAACGACCACATCCACCATAATCCCTCACCCCTCTTTTTTATTTTTTTGTAACAGTTTCTCTTGTTCCACAGGGCTCAACCCCTGAAGTTTCCTCCTTTGGACTATACAAAGGGTGCTGTTTTGAAGTCAAGACCTAAAAGCCCGGCACATGAACCGGAACATGCCTTGAATCCGGCTCTTGAGGCAAGGGCGCACGGCAGTCCAAGGCACAAAAGAAGGGTTTTTCCTTGACACTTCTCCTTGTCCCCCGATAAATAGAGCCTTTATCAACAACTCCCAAACAGTCCTTCTGAGAGGAACATATGAATCCCCTTGCCATGGAGCTCAACGACACGATCAAGCAGGAGAACATTCACGTGTACGAAATGCTCTCTGAAGTCGGAAAGAACCTTTTTTTCCCAAAAGGGATCCTGACTCAGGGCGCGGAAGCCAAGGAAAAGGCCCACAGGTTCAATGCCACCATCGGCATGGCTACGGAGAAAGGCCGGACCATGCACCTGCCTTCCGTCATGTCCCTCCTCAAGGGCATTGAACCCGAGGAAGCCTTGACCTACGCACCGTCCTTCGGCATCATGCCCCTTCGCAAGGCATGGAAGGAAAACATGATCGAGAAGAACCCGTCTCTTTCAAAGGCCAGGATCAGCCTTCCGGTGGTGACCCACGCCTTGACCCACGGCCTCAGTGTTCTCGCGGATTTGTGGGTCGACCCGGGAGACGTGATCCTCCTGCCCGACAAGAACTGGGGAAATTACAACCTCATTTTTTCGGTCCGGCGCGGCGCCAGGATAGTTCAGTACCCTCTGTTCAACGACGCCTGGGGATTCAACCTGAAAGCCTTTGAAAAAAGCCTGGCTGAGGAGGCCCGGGATCGGAACAAGGTGATCGTGCTCCTCAACTTCCCCAACAACCCCACGGGCTACACTCCCACACCCGAGGAGGCGGAGGGGATTGTAGAAGTGATGGCCGGAACAGCCCGCGCCGGCACCCGCGTGCTCGCCATAACCGACGACGCGTACTTCGGTCTGTTCTACGATGACACGGCGCTGAAAGAATCCATCTTTTGCAGGCTTCTGGACAGGGACCCGCGGCTCCTTGCAATCAAGGTGGACGGAGCGACCAAGGAAAACTATGTCTGGGGCTTGAGAGTAGGCTTCATCACCTACGGCGCTTTTCTTGAAAAGAACCACGAACAGGTCTACAATGCCTTGGAAAGAAAGACCGGCGGCGCAGTGCGGGGTTCCATTTCCAATGCTTCCCATCTCAGCCAGTCCATCACATTGCACTCTCTCCGGGCCTCCACCTTCGCAGCCGAAAAGGATGAAAAATACAGGATCATGCAAGAGCGGGCCGAGGAAGTGAAACGGGTCCTGGCAAACGACAAGTATAGGGATGCATGGGACGTCTATCCCTTCAACTCCGGCTATTTCATGTGCCTGAAACTCAAGAACGTGGAAGCGGAGCCTTTGCGGGTCCACCTTCTGGACAGGTACGGCGTCGGCCTGATTTCCCTCGGCAAACAGGATCTGAGAATCGCTTTTTCATGTGTAGAAAAAGAGGATATGCAGGAGCTGTTTGATACGATTCTTCAGGGCATCAAAGACTTGTCGACTTCCTGAGAATTCGATCGAGGTCAAAAGAAGGGACACGGTGCACGGAGCTGCGTTTTTGGTTACGTTTTGGCCGTGCACCCTGCACCTTGTGCCTTGCGCCGTGAGCCGTTCACACTGTGCCGTCGACTGTTGCGATTTCTTACCAAGCCACTGAAGATGGAGCAGCCTGGAAAATAAAACCATGTGGAAAATCCCGGACCGTTTCGTTCAATCCATTCAAAATCAGCCCTGGGCTCAGAGCTGCAAAGGCCAGGATTTCTGGAACTCCCTGACTGAGTGGATTAAAGATTCCCTCCTTCCCGACTTTCTTGACGAGGTCTCGGGGCAGGTGGATGAGATCACCGAGATCGATCCTGACTCCCCGGACCAGGAAATCCTCTCCCTCGTCACACGTCACATGGTGGACTTTCTCGGGGCCCTTTCCGCCTCGGTCAGGATCTACGATCCTGCAACGGAACAGATGCTCTCCTACGGGTCCTACCCGCCGGAGGAACAATCACGGGAACCCTACATTCCCCTGGAAGGCACCCTTGCGGGTGAAGTGGTGCGGACAGGGCTGCACTACGTGGTTCCCAACATCCTGAGGGAGGACCTGTACAAAGACAAGGAGAGGGTCCAGAAAAAAGGCGCCTCCTCGGTCATGGCTGTGCCCATCTCCCTTCCCCGCCTCTCTCCTCACGAACCGAAGACCGTGGGCGTCATCCAGCTTTACTACCGGGAAATGGATCGGGTCTTTCTGCCCCTTGAAGTGAAGATGGCCGAACTCATGGCCCGCAGGCTCAGTTTCGTGATGGCCCGCAAGAGAATCCTGTCCCTCTATCGCATCAGCGAGAAAAAGGAAGCCATTGTTCAGAAGATCTTTCTCAAGCTCGGTTCCCGGGAAGGGGTGAAAATGAAGGATGTGTTCAACCGGGTCGTGCCGGAGCTTGCGGACATCATCAGCCTTCAAAGTTGCGCTCTCTTCGCCGTGACCGAGGATGAAGAACATGTCTTCCTCGAAGCAGGATACCCTGAGACGGCCGGGTACCACGGCATTGGGAAATCCTTTTCCATTGAGAGCGAACCTGCCTTCAAGCTGGTGTTGAGACAGGAGGACTATGAGATTGATTCCCCGTACGAAATCGTGGCGCCCTCCTATGTTCTCATCAACGACCCTTTGAAGAGCAATCATATTTCCAAGAGCATGAAGGCTTTTGCCCGGGATCACAACATCAACTCGATCCTGTATGTGCCTCTCACTGTGGGCGAGGGAATCACCCACTTCATGACCTTCGACGCCGTGGAGCAGAGGAAGCGGTACACCGAAGGAGAAATCGAGATCTTCGTGTTCCTGGGCCGCGAACTCATGAAAGCCCAGAGGATGGAACGTCTGGATGACATTCTCCACGATTTCAAGAATCCGGCCATCGCCACTGCGGGCTTCGCCCGACGGCTGAAAAAGCTCATAGAGGATCAGGAATCCCTCAAGAACTCAGAAACCATCCGAAAGTACACCGAGATTCTCCTGGAAGAAACCAGCCGGCTTCAGGAGATGGCCTTGAGCATCTACCACGTCGGCAAGGAGCAGGTGGTAAACCTCACGAGCATTGTCTTGAACCGCTTCGAGATCAACAAGGAGGCGATCAGGGAGATGCTCAAGCAGAACGTCACTATCGAAGAGGGGCCCTACCACAACCCTCTCTACGTCCAATGCTATCCTCTCCATGTGGAGCGGGTTTTGGACAATCTCCTCAACAATGCCACCAATGCCATCCCTCTAAAAGGGGGAGTGCTTTCTACCCGAACCTTTATCGAGAACGGTTGGGCCTGTGTGGAGATCACCAACTCCGGGATGATTCCCGAAGAAGAGCGGCGGCGACTCATGCAGGGAGAAGGACGGGGAAGAGGCATGTACATCACGTACCGCATAGTTCGGTTGCTGAGAGGGCAGATCGACATTTCCATTGAAAAGAACAGGACCAAGGTAACGGTAAGGCTTCCCGCCGTTGAGGCGCCCAACCCCTAAGTCAGTAATCCGTGTGCACGGCTTACTGACCCTCCCCTTCCAGACTTTCCAGGTCAAACAGGGAGAATTGCCCTGCCTTTGCAGCCTGAGGCTTCGGCTGATACTCCTGGGGTTGCTGGCCTGCAGCAAAGGCCTGGAGCACCGTGTCATTTGAGTAGGGACTTGCAAGGAGCCCCGTCTTGGCGTCGATTTGCCGGAAAGCCACCTGTTCCGGAACAGGAAAATCCTCCACGGGCGCATCCTTCAGAGCCTCGGACATAAAGTAGAGCCATATGGGGTTTGCCGACCTGGACCCGGTTTCACCGGCGCCCAAAGGCCTGTTGTCGTCATACCCCACCCAAACACCGGTTGCGAGCTGCGGCGTGTAACCCACGAACCAGGCGTCCCGTGAGTCATTGGTGGTGCCCGTCTTGCCGGCGGCAGGTCGCTTCAGCTCCTTGGCGCGCCACCCGGTGCCTTCTTGAATAACCGCCCTGAGCAGGTCGGTCATGACGTAGGCCGTTTCCTCGGAAATGCACTGCTTCAATGCCGGGTGATTCTCCTCCAGAACCTTTCCCTTTCGATCCATCACCCTGTGGACGAAAATGGGTTCCGCCAGCCCTCCCCCACTTGCAAAAACCGCATAGGCCCTTGTCAGTTCCGCCAGGCTGACTCCTGACGAACCCAGGGCGAGCGACAAATCAGGGCTCAAATCGGATTGTATCCCCACGTTCCTTGCGTAGGAGATTGCGTAGGGCACGCCGATCTGCCTGAGGATTTTCACGGTTATCACATTCCTGGACTGGGCGAGGGCTGTGCGCAGGATCGTGGGCCCCAGGAACTTTTCTTTGAAATTCCTGGGTCTCCAAATATCCTCATCAGGATTCAGAGAGGAGACAAAGGGGGCATCCAGAAGCACGGTGGAGGGCGTCATCCCCCGGTCCAGCGCAGCGGCATAAATAATCGGCTTGAATGCGGAACCCGGCTGCCGCCTCGCCTGGATCGCCCGATTGAACTGGCTCGCGGAAAAATCCCTTCCTCCCACCATGGCCCTCACCCTTCCCGTTTCCGGCTCCAGGCAAAACAGGGCCCCCTGAACCACCGGCGCCTGCTCCAGCGAGAGTTGCAGCGGCGGACCCGCGCCCTCGATCCTCACCAAGACCACATCACCGGGTTTGAGGGCCTGCCCGGGGCGCCTGAGAGGCGCCGCATGGGAGGGCACGTCGGGGTTGGGTTTTCTTGCCCACGTCATCTTCGAGAGGGGGAGAAGCCCGTCCCCTTCCCCAAGGAAGATCCACACCTCGTTTTTCTTGTCTTCGACCCTTTCCACAACGGCTTCTACCACATCACCGATCTCCGGGGGCTTTTCCCGCACCATGTCTGACAGCGCTTTTCGGTACCCCTCCCTTTCTTCGGCTTTCAAATGGCGAAGCGGGCCGCGATACCCCTCTCGTTTGTCCAGTTCCAGCAGACCTTTTCTCAGAGCCGACTCGGCGGCCTTCTGCATGGTCAGGTTCACCGTGGTGTAGACTTTGAGACCTCCCCGGTAGAGCATGTCCCTGCCGTACTTGTTCTCCAGGTACCTCCTCACGTGTTCCGAGAAGTCGGGGGCTTTGTCCAAAGGGTTTTCAACCTCTTTGGCCAGAACGATCTCTGAAGCCAGAGCCTCCTGCTCCTCTGTGCCGTCGATGTAGCCCTCCAGCCGCATCCGCTCCAGAACGTATCTCTGCCTCACCTTTGCCCTGTCGAAATTCCTGAAAAGGGAGTATCTGCTCGGCGCCTGAGTCAGTCCCGCCAGCATGGCGGATTCGGCAAGGTCGAGATCCGAGGCGCTCTTGTTGAAGTAGGTCCGAGCCGCGGATTCCACGCCGTAGGCGCCGTGACCCAGATAGATCTCGTTGAGGTAAAGAAAAAGAATATGTTGTTTGCTGAACTCCTTTTCGATCTGGAGAGATAGGGTCGCTTCCCTCACCTTCCTTTCGTAGGTTTTCTCCGGGTTTTCCAACAAAAGGGCCTTGACCACCTGTTGGGTGATCGTACTCCCCCCCTGCTCGATTCTTCTCGCCGTCATGTTTCTGATGAACGCCCTCAGGATGCTGAGCAGATCGACGCCTTCATGCTCGTAGAAACGTGCGTCCTCCGCTGAGATAAAAGCTTGAACGAGCCGGTCCGGAAAATGTTCGAGGGGCATCACGATTCTTTTCTCTTCCCAGAACCTGCCGATGACCTCGCCTTCTTCGCTGTAAACTTCCGTGATAATTGCGGGGTTGTACTCCCTGATGGATCCGATGTAGGGAAGATTTGCCGACCAGATGTACCACAGGGCGCCCCCTGCGCCCAGACCAAGCAGGACCACGAAGAAGGCGAAAAACACAAGGAAGAGAAGCAGCTTTTTCAACGAAACATTCTCCGGTCAAGGGTTCGGTATTGAATCGCTTCAGCCACGTGGGAGGCTTCGATTGCCTCACTTCCCTCAAGATCGGCGATGGTTCTCGAGATCTTGAGGATCCTTGAATGAGCCCTTGCGCTCAGACCGAATTTCTCCATCGCTCTTTCCAGGAGATCGTCGGATTGAGGGTCAAGGGCGCAGAATTTCCTGATCTGCCGGCTGCTCATACCGGCATTGGTGTGAAGCTTCATTCTCTGGAAACGCTCCCTCTGGATTTCTCTTGCATCCTTGACCCGACGGAGCATGGCCGCCGAAGTCTCCCCGCTTTGATTGCCTGAAAGCTCTTTGAACGGCACAGGAGGGACTTCCATGTGGATGTCGATCCGATCCAGCAGAGGTCCGGAAATCTTTGAGCGGTAACGCTGGATCTGAAGAAAGGTGCAGGAGCACTCCCTTTTGGGGTCCCCGAGAAACCCGCACGGGCAGGGGTTCATCGCCGCCACGAGCATGAAATTGGCGGGATAGGTGACCGAGGAACTGGCCCGGGAAATCGTCACCTGTCCTTCCTCCATGGGCTGTCTGAGCACCTCCAGCACATTCTTTCTGAATTCGGGCAGCTCATCCAGGAACAGCACGCCGTTGTGGGCCAGACTGACCTCGCCCGGTTTGGGAATCTGCCCCCCTCCGATGAGGCCTGCATCCGATATCGTGTGGTGAGGCGTCCGAAAGGGCCGCACAGATATCAGTCCCCGTCCTCTGGGCATCAGGCCCATGACGCTGTACACCTTGGAGCTCTCCAGAGCCTCTTGAAACGAGAGTTCCGGAAGGATGGTGTGGAGCCTCCGGGCAAGCATGGTTTTTCCCGCTCCCGGCGGTCCGATCATGATCATGTTGTGGCCCCCGGCGGCGGCGATTTCAATGGCCCTCTTCACATTTTCCTGTCCCCGTACGTCGCCGAAGTCCTGGAGCAGGTCCAGATCTTGTGGCGCCTGCTTCCCGTCCGTCCGGTAGGGAGGAATAGGCGTCACGTCGCACAGGGCATCCACCAGTTGACCCAGGCTCGTCACGGGAAACACGTCGATGCCCTCCACCACGGCGGCCTCAGGTGCGTTCTCGGTGGGGAGAAAGATACCCTTCAGGCCCTGCTCCTTGGCGGTGATGGCCATGGGGAGAGTTCCTTTGACCGGCCGGATGAGTCCGTCCAGCGAGAGTTCGCCCAAGACAAGGGCCTCTGTGCACGCCGTTTTGGGAACAAGTCCGGTTGCGGCCAGAATGCCCACGGCCATGGGCAGGTCGAAGGCAGAGCCTTCCTTTTTGACGTCTGCGGGGGCAAGATTCACGGTGATGCGGTCGGGAGGGAAATGGTATCCTGAATTCTTGACGGCCGCCTTCACCCGCTCCTTGCTTTCCCGAACAGCCCCCTCGGCCAGGCCTACCGTTGAGAAAGAAGGGAGCCCCTGGGATATGTCGACCTCAACCTCGACGACATAGGCGTCGATGCCGATGAGGGAACTGCTCAGGACTTTCGCGAGCATGGATCTGCCTCACTTTCAGCAGGCGTTGCAGAAAAGGGATGATACTGTCGTGATGAACGGTTCACAGGTTGAATTCGCTTGAAAAAAACTTACCATGAAATTGCTTTACATTAAATATAACAAATGCTAAAAAGTAAAGTTTATTTGACGGGGACCACCAGGAGAACACTATGGCTCGAATCACCGTGGAAGATTGCTTGCAACAGATAAACAACCGCTTCGCCCTCATCCATGCGGCCGCAAAACGGGTGCGGCAGCTTCGAAAGGGGTCGGAACCCACGATAGCATCCAAGAACAAGGACATCGTGGTTGCCCTTAGGGAAATCGCGGCCTGCACTGTGGTTGTCACCCCCAAGACGGAAGAGGGATCCGCCTTGGCCGCGGTTGACTTACTTCCCGACGAGACGACGGAGGAGGGGCAAACGGCCTCAGAGGTTGATTGAGAATGCCCAAGAGGGATTACTACGAGGTTCTCGGGGTTTCCCGTACAGCCGACGAAGAGGAGATCAAGAAGGCGTACAGGAAGCTCGCGATGAAGTATCACCCGGATCGAAACCCTAGTGACAACGGGGCTGAGGAGAAGTTCAAGGAAGCTTCTGAAGCCTATGAAGTGCTCAGGGACGTTGAAAAACGGGAGATTTACAACCGCTTCGGGCATGAAGGGCTTGCCGGGACCGGGTTCAGAGGATTCACGGGATTCGAGGACATCTTCTCCAGCTTTGGGGATATTTTTGAGGATTTTTTCGGTTTCGGTGCCAGAGGGAGTCGGAGGACGAGGGCGAGAAAAGGCAACAGCCTTCGCTATGACCTCGAGCTGACCCTGGAAGAAGCCTTTTCCGGCAAAGAACAGGAAATCACCTTCAAGAGGTGGTCGACGTGCGAAGCCTGCGGCGCATCCGGGATGGCGGCAGGGAGCGAGCTGCGGACCTGCAGCACCTGTCAGGGGAGAGGCCAGATCTATCGCTCCCAGGGATTCTTTCAAATCAGCACCACCTGCCCTGCCTGCCAGGGCGAGGGTCAGATCATGACCGACCCCTGCCAGGAATGCAAAGGCAGCGGCAAGGTGCGGACGGACAGGAAGATCACCCTGAAGATACCTCCGGGAGTGGACACGGGCTCCCAGTTGAGACTTCAAGGGGAAGGGGAACCGGGCGATTCCGGGGGGCCGCCGGGCGACCTGTTTGTGGTCATTCACTGCAGAGAGCACGATTTCTTCAAAAGAGAAGGGAACCACCTGATCTGTGAGATTCCCGTTTCTTTTGTTCAGGCCGCTCTCGGCAACACGATTTCCATCCCTGTTCTGGGAGAGGAAGGCGTCTATGAGCTCAAGATACCCGGCGGAACGCAGCCGGGGGAGATTCTCACCCTGTCCGGTCTGGGCATGCCCTCTTTGCAGGGGGGCAGACGGGGCGATCTCTTTGTGAGAATTCAGGTGAAAATCCCGGATAAACTTAGCGCGAGGCAAAGAGAGCTGCTTGAAGAGTTCGCCCACGACCCGCCTGGCCACGGCGCTGCGCGAGCGCTACGGCGTGGGCGCCTTCGATCGCGTGGTGTTCGTCGCCCAGAACAGCACCGACCACTTCGAGACCATGTTCGCCTGCTGGAAGCTCGGCGCCCTGTTCGTGCCGCTCAACTGGCGGCTGTCGCCCTATGAGACGGTCGAGGTCGTCAGGCTCTGCGAT
>JAWOJI010000402.1:0-2698 GCA_046481735.1 Desulfatiglandales bacterium
CTCCCTTTGGTCGAGATGACAACTTATTTCCGGGACAGGATACTAGTTTTTCCTGCACCGCGAAATGAATTGCGAGGAGGCGGATCATGACGGAATCAGCGCAGAGGAGGGTAATGATCACCGGCGCCACTTCAGGCTTCGGAGAGGCTTGTGCAAGGCGGTTTGCTTCTGCAGGTTGCAATCTGGTGCTTTTCGCGAGGCGAATGGATCGCCTGGCGAAACTGAAAGAGAGTCTTCCCGTGCCTGTGCACATCGTGAAGCTCGATGTGAGAGATCGCCGAAGCGTGGAAAGAACCCTGGAAAGCCTTCCACCCGAATTCCTGGAGACAGACATCCTCATCAACAATGCAGGGCTTTCCCTTGGGTTGGAGCCTGCCTACCAGGCACAACTGGACGACTGGGAAACCATGGTGGACACCAACATCAAGGGGGTGATGTATTTTACCCGCCTTGTGCTCCCCGGTATGGTGGAGCGCAACCGCGGACACATCATAAACATCGGCTCCGTTGCAGCCGGTTACCCGTACCCCGGAGGGAATGTTTACGGAGCCACCAAAGCCTTTGTGAAACAGTTTTCCTTGAATCTCAAGGCCGACCTTTTGGGCACACCGGTGCGGGTGACAGACATTGAACCGGGACTTGCTGAAACGGAGTTCTCTTTGGTCAGGTTCAAGGGCGATGTGGAGAAAGCCGAGGGGGTCTACAGAGGAACGAAACCGATCTCAGCCGAGGACCTCGCGGAAATTATTTTCTGGGTTTCAAACCTTCCAGACCATATAAACATCAATCTTCTCGAAGTGATGCCTGTTTGTCAGGCCTTCGGATTCTTTGCCATCGACCGGAAAAGCTGAAGACCTGTTCACCGCAGAGAACGCAAAGAACGCAAAGGGACACGATGTTTTTTGTTCATGCAAGAGGGATGGCTTGAGGAAGAGCCGAGGGCCTCGGTTGTGAACAGGCCGTGCGGTGTTTCCTGTGTTCATGCGGTGATGGTCCGCTAATGCAGGATCTGGCTCAGGAAGAGCTTGGTTCTTCGATGCTTCGGGTTTTTGAAGAATTCCTCCGGGGTGTTGCCTTCCACGACCTTCCCGTAATCCATGAAAAGCACCCGGTGAGCGACACTCCTGGCAAATCCCATTTCATGGGTGACGACGATCATGGTCATCCCTTCTTTGGCCAGATCGATCATCACGTCGAGAACTTCCTTGATCATTTCAGGGTCCAGGGCCGAGGTCGGCTCGTCAAAAAGCATGACCTTGGGGTTCATGCAGAGGCTCCTGGCAATGGCCACACGCTGCTGCTGGCCCCCGGACAACTGACCCGGGTATTTTTGAGCCTGCTCTGCGATGTGGACCTTTTCCAGGTAATGCATGGCCGCCTCTTCAGCCTGCTTCTTGGGGATTTTTCGAACCCACAGTGGGCCCAGGGTGAGATTCTCGACAATGGTGAGGTGGGGGAACAGATTGAAATGCTGGAAAACCATGCCCACTTCAGCCCGGACTTTTTCAATGTTTTTGATGTTGTTGGTCAGTTCAATGCCGTCCACGATGATCCGGCCCCTCTGATGTTCTTCAAGGCGGTTGATGCAGCGTATGAGCGTGGACTTTCCCGACCCCGAAGGCCCGCAGATGACGATTCGCTCCTGCCTGTGCACATCGAGGTCAATGCCCTGCAGCACGTGGAAGTCGCCGAACCACTTGTGCAAATCCCTGATTTCGATCATGGGGGCTTCCGCCGGTGAAGGTGTGCTGTCTTTCGTTGTGTCCTGGGTGGGCATGTCTTTTCTATTCATCAAGGTCCACCGATCTTCGTTTCGCCTTTTCCATTACTCCATTACTCCACTCTTTTTCTACCCTCCTGCAGAAAGCTCTTTTTCCAGTTTGCGGCTGTAGTTGGACATGGAAAAGCAGCCCAGAAAATACAACACAGCCAGGAAGAGGTAGGCCTCTTTGCTGAACCCCATCCACAGAGGATTTGAAAGCACGGACTGGGTGGTTTTGAGCACATCATACAGCGCGATGATGACCACCAGGGAAGTGTCCTTAAAGGCGGAAATCAGAATGCTTACGGAAGGGGGAATAACGATTTTCAAAGCCTGTGGAAGGATGATGAGTCTCATTGTGAGAAAGTAATTCAATCCAATTGATTCCGCGGCTTCGTACTGCCCCTTCGCGATCCCCTGCAAGCCCCCCCGGACCACTTCCGCAATATAGGCTGCAGTGAAGAGAATTATGGCGGCCTGGGCCCGAAGAATTTTGTTGATGGTGATTCCCTCAGGCAGGAAGAGGGGAAAAATGACCGAGGACATGAAGAGGAGGCTGATCAGAGGAACGCCCCGAATCAATTCAATGTACAGCACGCAAAGGATCTTTACGGTAGGCATCTTTGACTGCCTTCCAAGTGCAAGGACCACCCCCAAAGGATAGGCGGCAGTCAGGCCGAAGACAGCCAGAAGAAGCGTGAGGGGTAGCCCACCCCACTGGGTGCTTTCAACGGGTTGAAGCCCGAAGATGCCGCCTTTCATCAAAAGGCCCATGGTGAAGAGCCCTGCGATCCATGCATAGCCCAACGGTCTTTTCCAGTTGTTCCGATTTCTGCTCAATCCCAGAAGGGCAAAAAGAATCAGCATGGCTGCCAGTGGGCGCCAATGCTGGTCATAGGGGAAGAACCCGAAAAGGATGAAGCGAATGTTCCCGCT
>JAWOJI010000419.1:0-2547 GCA_046481735.1 Desulfatiglandales bacterium
CTGGGAGGCTGTGAGGCTGAGGGAGGGAAAGGATGTTGAAAGTCAGGCTGTAGGCTGCGAGTCTTGTATCGCGAGCCCCGCACCGTTACGCTTGCTTATTGATTACCGCTCACCGGCTGCTTGCTTTTTCCGGGGTCGGGGATGATCAAAACCGGACAGGAAGACAGTCTGATTACTCTCTCCGCCACGGAGCCGAACATGAAACGCCGCCACCCAGTCCAGCCATGGGTAGAGGTCACGATCATGTTCACTTTTTCAGATTCCGCCTCCCTGACGATTTCATCTGCAGCTTGACCGCGAAAGACTTTCGTTCGCACTGCAACTCCTTGGGGAATGTCCTGGGCTACGATCTCGTCAAAGGACTTCCGAGCTGTGGCAGACCTTTCCTCGTAATAGTCCTGTATTCCGTAACCGCCCGGCACGCCGGGCGCAGGTACTGGCTGCACAGGCTGGACCACGTGGACCAAGATCAACTCCGAGGAATCTTTTTCAGCGATTTCTAAGGCAACCTTAAGGCCCTCAAGAGAGGGCTTGCTGAAATCGATCGGACACAGAATCTTTTTCACCGGAAACATTTTCAACCTCCGTGCTGAGCGTTTTGCGGTGGAAGCGCTTGCCGCAGCCTGTTCCATCAGGCCGCGACCATCCGGCAACTGAAGCGTCACTTGCGGGGAAATTTCAGGGCCATTTCTTCTTCTCCCGATTTATCCCTTTTGATTTTCACGCGAAGATCCACGCTGCCTTCTCTCACTCCCATAGCAAGAACTGTTTCATCCTTTTCGCCTTCCAAATGGGTTATGCCTCGCAGGGTCTCGAAGATCCTATCTCCTATCGCAGTTCCGGGAGATGGGAGCTCGCTCTCCCTGTATTCAGCCAAGACCTTGACTTTGCCGTCCTTCAATTTTCTGACGGATATTTCCTTGGCGTTTGCGCTGATCCCGTGGAGTACCGCCAGAGCCAACCATTTGAGCGGAGCCTCCTCTTGGCCCTCCTCCCCG
The DNA here is from genome assembly GCA_046481735.1 of Desulfatiglandales bacterium. Classification (GTDB taxonomy): domain Bacteria; phylum Desulfobacterota; class DSM-4660; order Desulfatiglandales; family HGW-15; genus JAFGDM01. The sequence goes on from JAWOJI010000419.1 coordinate 999, forward strand.
TGCAATTTCGACATTTCTTTGAGCGGATCCGTCATTGCAAAACAATCCACCAGTTCCTGGGTTTTCCGGTGCAGCGTCTCCTTGTCTTTCATCTCCGTTCTCCTTTACGATCCACGCAGCTTTTAAATCCTTTATTTTCTCGAAGCCGCACTTGCCCATTTCAGGCGCGGGAATCATCGATTGGAAACATTTTTGTATTTGCCGTAAAGGTCGTGCACCCTTCTTTTCAGGGCCTTGAGTTTTTTGGAATCCTTCTCCGGGGTCCACGCCGGCTCGCTGAGAGAAAAGAGGCCGTTGCTGATCTCGTCGAGAACGTGCTCAGTGGCCACACACCACTCGGCGGTGCAGATATTCCGCATTTCATCCGCTTCGTCGATCCCCTTTTCCAGCACATTGAGCGATTCCTCCATGCTTGCCACAAACTGTCGCCAGCTTTCCACCACATCGCTCTGAACCACCATTTGAAACGCATCTTTCGGCAACACCATGACGCTTCCTCCTCTCTGAGTTTTCTCGTTCTTCAACACTCCAACACTTTCAATCAATGATTTCAAGGATATATGTCTTGCCCTGCTTCATGGCAGCGGCGCCCAAAATGGTTCTCAGCGCATCCGCGTTTCTTCCTTTTTTTCCGATGATCTTTCCCACGTCTTCCTTGGCCACCCGAAGTTCGATCACAGAGGTGTTACTCCCTTTCAGTTCATTAACCACAACGCTCTCGGGGTTGTCCACCAAAGCTTTTGCCAGGTTCTCCATCAATTCCGCCGGATTCATACACGATTCCTCCCTCGCTCATTTCTTTTCCGTGTTCTTCCCCAAAATGCATCTAATCCCATCCCGATTCCTGGAAGGTGGATCCCCTGCTCTCTTCCATCTTTTCACTCACGGGGCTCCTTTCTCATCGGTTCTCCCACACGCCAGTCCTCTGTTACATTCTCAACCCAACTTCATAGTAAGGAACCGTGTGCTCTGTGAAGTTTTGAAGCTCCGCTCTCCCCGAGTCATTGAAGCGCTGCGCGCAATCCTTGCAACCCCACGACATCCATTGTTCCTTAATGACGAAGTCCAGGCATTCCGAATAATAGGGACAAAAAATGTTTCTTTTCCCCCCTTTTCGGCCTGGGTTAACCTTTCCCTTCCCAATTCTTTCTCCGTCGCTTCCGGCCCTCTTCATCATGCTCATCCTCCGTCCCTATCCTTTGTACAGTAATTAAGGAAAGATTCTCACCCTTGCAATAGGTTAAAAACTGTATTCAAAGGTTTCAACTCCTGTATCTCGGCTGTATCACACCCCACCCAAAGGAGGGCGTTTGAGAAGTGCGCACATGTAGCTGCAATTCCGTATGCTCTCTTCAGGCAACACCTTTCCGGTTTTTTTCTCGCCATGAGATGCAGACAAGACCCGGTATATGTCAATTGCGGTTTCCGCCAATTTGTCCTGGGCCCGGAGAATGAACACGGGCTCATCAGCGCCCACTTTGGGAATGGAAAGCTTTCCATAGTTTGTCGAAAGAGCCATACCCACAACCTCCTTTCAGTAAAATAGGAT
>JAWOJI010000226.1:0-13276 GCA_046481735.1 Desulfatiglandales bacterium
GGTCGTCCCGGTGGGGATCCACGCCGCCGTCATAGAGGACCAGGTCCGGCCGCACCTCCTCCAGCAGCTCCGGCAGGCAGCTCAGCAGCCGGCGCAGGTATTCCTCGTCACCCACGCCTACAGGCATCTTCTCCGGATGCCGTCGAATCCAAAACAATATGCAATCATCTTTAATTATCCTTGGAAAGTCAAGCCCATTGCATGGTCGGGGAATGGAAAGGTTTGGCCTTGACACGCTCCCAAGACCTAAGGCATTGTCATGAGTATGGAAGTGCAAGATAAACCGCCCTTTGTCCCTGCGAGCCCGGGAAACCGGGGGAAGATGTCCCCCCCCGATCCGTCCGATCTGGTGAAGAGTCTTCTGCCCTTGTCGGGAAGCGATGTCATCAATCGCATCCTTGACCTCGAACAGGCTGAAGAAACTGTTCGCGCTTTCTCCCACGTGGACCTCTACTGGCTCGTGAAGAAGGTGGGCGAAGACGATGCATGGCCTCTCCTGAAACTGGCATCTCCCGAACAATGGCAGTTCCTGCTGGACATGGAAACGTGGGATCGGGACAGGCTCGATATCGATCAGGCCACGAGCTGGCTGGGCCGGCTCTACCAGGCCGACCCTGACCGGGTCTTGAAGTGGCTCTATGGGGAGGGAGAGCTTTTCACCTGCTGGTACTTTTCCAACAAGATAGAAGTGCGGATCAAGGAGAAGGACGAGCCGATCGAGGATCCGAGCTTCCTGAGCCTGGACGAAATCTTTTACTACCGGGTGCCGGACGCGGAAGCGAGCGAGTTTATCCAGGAGTTGCTCCGTCGTCTGGCTGAGGAGGACTACCTGCGCTACCAGTCGGTCATGCTGGCGCTGGCTGGGACTTTCCGCGACGAGGTGGAAGAGGAGATGTATCGCCTTCGAAACGTTCGTATCGCGGAAGATGGCTTTCTTCCCCATGAGGAAGCGGTTTCGTTGTACGCCTATCGAGAGGCCTCGGCTCTAAAACCCGGAAAGCACCCTAAAGCTCAATTCGGCACGGCGAATGATCCGCTCCCCATTCCTCTAGCCCCGATTCTCCAGGTGAGGGAGAGCAGCCTGTTCCTGAAAGCATTGCGGCAGGATCAAGACCAAGTGCTTCTTGACAGGATTCGCCTGGAGTTCACCGGTCTGTGCAGCCGGATCCTGTCCGCCGACCGCGTGCGGGTGAGCGACACGGAAGACCTGGTCAGTGTGTGCCGGAAAGCGGCAGGATATATCAGCGCAGGTCTGGAGAGGCTTTCCGGAGACAACCCGGAGAAGTGTCTGCCTTACCTCAGGGAGAACCCTCTTCAGGAGATTTTCCGTGTCGGTTTCAGTCGTGCTCTCGAAATCAAGTGGGAGGCCGAGCGCTGGCTCAAGGACGCCTGGTTCGTGCGGAGGGATCTCACACCGGCTTTCTGGGGGGAATGGGGCGGAATCCTGGTGGGGATTCTGCAGAAAAGGCCACTTCTTTACAAGGGCGCCTCTTCACAGCCTCCTTATGCAGACTTTGAGGGTTCCCAGGACATCGAGATGTGCCGGGAGACCCTGCGCCAAATGAAGGCCCTGGACAGTCTTCTCGATCGTGTCTCGTCCACATACCTTGTGGAGAAGGAATGGGTTGAAGATCCCCTCTTCACCTTTCATGCCCTTTTTCTCAACTTCTGGGCCCGGCGAAAGCTCGAAATCGAACCTGGTTTCGCCCCCCTGTCCCTTCAGGATGTGACAGGCTTTTTTCGTTTGATAAGAGTCGGCTCGGACAGCCCGCCTTTCGGCATGAGCGCATTCAAGGGGATGTTTGTGGAGGACATGGCGGCTTTGGGACGGGATTTCGATCCAGAAACCACGAAAGCGCTTCGGCAAGCGCTTTCCATGGTTTGGGAAAGGTTCACGGAGGAATACGCCTGGGTGGCGACAGCCGATCTAGATGGAAGGTACTTGAAGTTTATTCTGACTTCGCCCTCTCCTGGATCTGTTCCAGGGTGAAACAGACCGTGCGGTTTTTGCCCCACAGGGAGAATGTCCTGTTCTTCTTGTAGACCCTCAGGTTTTCGTAGCCTTCCCTGGAGAGATTGTTGAGAGCCGCGACGGGAATGGACAGGCCGTCGACGGTCACGCTATCCTGCTGACTTTTCCCCGAGATCAGTTCTTCAACCTTCATTGCCATTGGTAACGTCCCCCTTTCCAATCAGAGCTGTTTTCCTGCGTCCAATCAAAGCGCCGGCCTCCACGCTCTTTGCTCTGCGCTTCTTTACATCCTGATCTCCTGGACCATGAAAACGGTGTAGGAAACGGCAAAACAAATGAGGGTGATGGCCACAAGAGAAATGAGATGAGGGATGACCACCACGATACTCTGGCCCAGCGACAGAGGATTTTGGAACCGGGCGGAAAGGAGTTGCTCCCATGGACCCTGAAGGACGAATGATTTGGTGGTCTTAACCCTTGGATCCACAATGGTTGCCGTAGAGTTCATGTACAGGACCATGGGAGAAAAAAGGGACACCGTTTCCGTGATCTGGACATTGCGCATCAATGCTTCAACATCGACGCCGCCCCTTTGATCCACGGGCGCCACGGCGTTGGCCACGGCGCTCGCCCCAAAAAACACGACAAAGGAAAGGAGAATCCAAGCCGCCACAGAGGCCAGCGCCGAGGTGGCCGTGTTTCTGAAAAGGATGGAGAAGAGGATGGAGACGCCGAGCCAGAAGGAGACGTAGAAGATGCTGATTACCACGTAGACAGCCAGGCGCAGGATCTCTTCCACTTCCGGAACCACCCCGAGAAGGGTGAGCCCGAAACCGGTGATGACCAGCACGATGGCCACGATCATCACCGTGATCACCGTGACACCGGCCAGGAATTTTCCGTTGATGACCGCATCGCGGTAGATGGGCTGCGACACCACCTTGACGAGGGTGCCTTGAGCGCGCTCCCGGTTGATGGCGTCAAAGCCCAGGAAAAGGCCGATGAGAGGGCCGAAGAAGGCGACAAACTGGATCATGGAGAACCTGGCGCCCTCGGTGCTGAAAAGCATGAGAAAAACAAACCGCCCCCGCATCGCATCCTGGGCGATGCTTTCCCGCAGCCCGATCGCGGCAATGTAACTGGTGATGAAGCTCACCATGGCGATCAGGGCAAAGAGAATCACGAAGCGGTAACTGCTGAAATAATCCGCGAGCTCTTTTCGATAGATGGCGATCATACCGCCCATGAATCAGTCCTCCTGGAAATACTTCATGTAAATTTCTTCCAGAGTGTACTCCTGGTCTCCCACCCCGAATTTCTCCCTGGCGAGGGTATCTATAGTTCCCTCGGCCACCATCCTGCCCCGGATCATAATGCCGACCCGGTGAGAGATTTTCTGCACCTGGTGAAGGTGGTGAGAAGACAGGAGCACCGTGATCCCGCGCTCCCTGCTGAGGGATTGGATCAGCTCGATCAGGCGGATGGCGCCGTCCGGGTCGAGTCCCAGAGTGGGTTCGTCGAGGAACAGCACTTTGGGGTCCTTCAACAGGACCTCTGCAACCCCCAGGCGCTGCTTCATGCCCCTGGAGTAGGCCCCCACTTTCTTTCTCCCGTTTTCCCCGAGTCCTACCAGGTCGAGAAGTTCCCTGATCTTCTCCTCCGCCTCCCCTTTGCTCATGCCGTTCAGGTCGGCGATGAATCGAAGGGTCTGAGCGGCGTCCATGTCACCGTAATACCCCACGTTTTCAGGGAGGTACCCGACGATGCGCTTGATCTCCATGGCCTTCCTCTGGGGGTCGAGGCCGCAAACCACAGCCGAGCCTTCCGTCGGCCGGGTCAGGCCGAGGAGCATGAGCAGGGTGGTGCTTTTGCCCGCTCCGTTGGGCCCGAGAAATCCGAAGATCTCTCCCTCCCGCACCTCGAAGCTGAGAGAGTCCACCGCCTTTTGCCGGCCGTAGCGCTTGGTCAGGCCGACCGTCCGGATGATCGATTCGCCCTCTGCCATGACTATCGCCTTCCTACGTAAACGAATAGCCCGACAAGACCCAGCAGAACGAGAACGATGATCCCGATGCCGATCCAGCCCCAAGCACTGGAGGCCTTGACGGAAACTCTCAGTTCGAGGTTCTTGTTCACCCGCTCCCCTTCTACCATGACATTGACGGAGTAATCGCCCACCAGGGCCTGGCCCCAGGGGGTGACCGTCAGCTCGATCTGCTTCGTTTCCCCGGGGGGAAGGGTTTCCAGGTTCTCCGGGTTGAACTCCACTTTCCAGTTCTCGGGCTTTATGGACAGGAAGCGGATGTTGTTCTGAACCGCGGAACCGCTGTTTCTCACAAAGAACGACAGATTGCCGGGCTCCCCTCGCATAGCCGTGAGGGACAGGAGCCCTGTGGGGGTTCCCACATCCATTTTGTAGGTTCCCGTGAGGACGACGGTCAGCTCCGCCTCGGCCTCCGCCTCGGGGGAGGAGACTTTCACGGAAATCGGGTAGGTTCCCGCTTCGGCCAGGAGGTAGGGTTTCACTTCCAGGGCCACGTTCTGGTTCCGCCTTTCCTTCAACATGAGACTGGAGATGATCTTGTCCTCGTAAGCGGGTTTGAAATTGAATTCCCAGTTGGCCGGGCCTGTGGCGGAGAGGTTGAACATGGTGTCCGTGTCGATCTTGTTCTCCACCTCCAGGGAGAACTCGAACCGGCCGTCCGTAGGCCCCTGCAGCACGGGGTAGGAGGTGTTCAGGCTCACTCCCTTGGCCTTCTTTTCTTCTTTCTTTTCCGTGGTCGTGATGACCACCTCGCTTGCGGATACGAGTTTGCCGTCCTTTGTGCGGCCTTCAATGCCGAAAACGTATTCCCCTGGGCCTGTGCCCTCTTCGGGTTCGGCCTCCAGCGTCAGATTCCTGGTTCTGTCACTCCCGACAAAAACCCCTGTGACGTCGAACCGGAAAGTTTTGATTCGTCCCCTCCACCCCTCCGGAATCTGCGTCAGGGCTATCTCGATAAATTCGTCCTGCCTTCCCTGGTTCGCCACGGTAATGTCGATGCTGACATCCTCACCGGCAGGCACGATGACCCCGGTGTACTCGGGCGCCACGCTGATGGCCCTGAGCGGCAAGTCCTTCTTGTCTCTCTCCTCTCCCACCGCGCCGGGCGGGAAGAGCAGCACGGCCCAGAGGGCGAAAACAAAGCCGAACATTGCCGTCAGAAGCCGAAGACCACCCCTTTTCCTGTTCATAAGACCAAACTCCCTTCATTCGTTATTTGCGTCGGCGTGTTTCGTGAGTGAATCCACGTCGTAGCCTGCCTTCTTGTAGTTGTCAAGAGCCCTGGTTTTGAGGCTCCTGTCCTTGGTTTTTTCCGAGTGTTTGTCCGCCAGTTCGGCGGCATGACTCCACATACCCGAAGCCTCGTAGTTTTTGATTCGGCTCTCCACCCGCCGTTGCTCCTCCGGGGTCTCCACCACGGCGGCGCGGCACCGGGAAAGGATCCTCCTGACGACCCCTCCGCACTCGGGGCAGGCGCCGAGAGGGTCCTCCCTGATTCCTTGAAGCACTTCAAAGGGCTTGCGGCAGCGGCTGCACCCTTCATTCCCTGCGACGGCCTGGTACTCGTAAATCGGCATGGGGCTCCTCGAAACACTTAACGTTATGGTATCGTTCAGAAGTGTTTGCATGGCGAAAAACACTCATCCGGAAGTGGAGGCCATGACCTTTTTCGAGAGGGGATATCTCACGAAAAAATTCCACCCCGTTTCGCAGTGGCCAGGAATTCGAGGTCTGGGCCTCTCAACTTCGAGGAATCTCCTCCCAAGATGTTAGACCTCGTATTCCTGGCCACAGCCTCCCGACCCCATAGATATCCCCTCGAGAAAAGGGGTCATGGCCGGAACGTCTCAACAAAGGGGCCCATGCAAACACTTTTGAACGATACCAACATTTTAAATTACCGAGGAATTTTTCCCTGTAAAGGAAAAAAGGTCAAGCAGAAAGCGCTTGCGGTGTATTCCCGCCGACCCTATAATCATTTTATTCCAAGAGGACCGTTAGAATGGACAAGAAAGAGTTTGAAAAGAAATACGTGCATCTCCGGATGCTCAAGAGCATCCAGCAGTACCTGAAGGCGGACACGGAAGCGAACGCAGCCGTCTACCCTCTGCGGATCCCCGATGATTTGCTCTACCAACTGGTCAGTCTGCACGGACCCGAAGAGGCGGACCGAATCCTGCATCAGATCCTGAAGATGGGTCTGAGGGCCTGGAGCGACAAGCTCTATGAGGAGGTGTTCGGTTCGCAGCGGGATCTGGAAACCTTCATCGATTTGATGAAAAAAAGAAAGGATTGACCGGTGGTTTTCCTTCGTTTGCCCCCCTGAGAAGTTTCACCGGCCCTGGGGAATTGGTTGACAACGAAGAATTGCCTTATATAATAACGCTTTTTTCTTGAAACCGGCGCATCGAGCCTTAAATTAGGCCTGCCCGGTTGGATGCCCCCATTGTGAGTGAGACGATGAAGACGAGTGTTGAAGAGATCAGTCCTGTGAGAAAGAGGTTGACGGTCGAGGTAGAGGCCGAAGAGGTGGACCGGAAAATCGACGAAGCCTACCGGACGCTCAAGAAAAAAGCCAAGGTTCACGGTTTCAGACCGGGGAAAGTTCCCAGGGAAATCCTTGAAAGGTATTACGGCGAACAGGTTGTCCAGGAGGTCACCAAAGACCTCGTGAACGAAACCCTTCCCCTCGCTTTCCAGGAGACCGGGGCGTATCCTCTCACCATGCCTCTTGTGGAAAACGACACCTTGAGGAAAGGGGGCGGGTTCAAGTACGCCGCCGTGATCGAGGTCAAACCGGTTTTTGAACTCAAGGACTATCTCGGCCTGGAGGTGGAAAAGGTACGAGTTTCCGTTTCCGACGAACAGGTGGATCGGCAGCTTGAAGAAATCCGCAAGGCCAATGCAAGCCTGAAGCCCGTGGAGAACGATCGGGGAGCCCTCCAAGAGGACACCGTGATCATTGATTACGAAGCCTTCGAGGGGGACACGCCCATCGAAGGGATCAAGTCCGAAAACTTCCTGGTGAAGATCGGGGCAGGGGCCATTCACCCGGATTTCGAAAAGGGGCTGCTCGGCGCAAGGGCCGGCGATTCCAGAGAGATCGTCGTGACCTTCGGGAGCGACTACCAGCACGCAAAGCTTGCCGGCAAGAAAGTGACCTTCAAGGTCAATGTGACGGACATCAAGGTCCTGGAGCTTCCCGAACTCGACGATGCGTTTGCGGCGAGCCTCGGCGGCGACTTCAAGGAACTGGAGAGCGTGAAAAAGAAGATCAAAGAAGACCTCATTGCCCGCGAAGAAACCCGATCGGATCAGGAAGTGAAGCGCAGGCTCCTTGAAAAGATCTCCGGAAGCGTGGACTTCGAACTGCCCGAGAGCCTTGTGGAGGCGGAATTGCGCTATGCGCTGGAAACGGTGAAACAGAATCTCAAACGAATGGGCTCCAGTTTCGAAAAAGCCGGACTCACGGAAGAAAAGGTGAGGCAGGATTTCCTGGCCTCTTCCCGAAGAAGGGTGAAGGATCTTCTTATCCTGGGCGAGGTTGCCTCCCGGAAGAATCTGACCGTCAGCGAAGTGGAGCTGAACGAAGGATTCAACGAGCTGGCTCAGAGCATGGGGCAGGAGCCTTCGATAGTGCGTCGATATTACGAGGCAAGGGGGATGGTAGACACCTTCAGGGACAAGCTCCTGGAGGAAAAGACCTTGAATTTCCTGGTCAAGGGTGCTAAGATCGTGGAGGTCGATGCAAGCCCTGAACACCCCGAAGCTGTAGCCTCCCGGGAATGAGCGCGGGTTGATCTTCTCCCTTGTTCCCGTTATAATTCCTTATCATTGACGGAAGAAATCTATGCTGATACCTATTGTAATCGAGCAGTCAAGCCGCGGTGAGCGTGCGTACGACATTTACTCCAGGCTCCTGAAGGACCGGATCATCTTCATAGGCGAGCAGGTGCACGACGGCATGGCCAACACGATCATCGCCCAGCTGCTTTTCCTGGAGTCCGAGGATCCTGACAAAGACATCAACATTTACATCAATTCGCCCGGCGGCTCTGTGACTGCAGGCCTGGCAATTTATGACACCATGCAGTACATTAAACCCTCCGTGACCACCATCTGCATGGGGCAGGCAACAAGCATGGGCGCCCTGCTTCTTGCCGCCGGCGCCAGCGGGAAACGGTATGCCCTTCCTCATTCGAGAATCATGATCCACCAGCCCCTGGGAGGAGCCCAGGGCCAGGCCACGGACATTGACATCCAGGCCAAAGAGATTATGAAAATCAAAGAGCTCATCCACCGGATTCTTGTCAAGCACACCGGCCAGACGATGGAGAAAATCCGCACGGACACGGAGCGGGATTTCTTCATGGACGCCGAGGAGGCGGTCAAGTACGGCATCGTGGACAAGATCATCACGGAAAGGGAAATGGGGAAAGCCGTCAAGCGTTCTTGAGGAGAAGCAGGTTATGCAAAGAAAAGATGATGCCAACGAGGAGCTCTTGTGCTCCTTTTGCGGAAAAAGTCAGGACGAGGTGAAGAAGCTCATTGCAGGGCCTTCCGTCTACATCTGCGATGAGTGCATCCAGCTCTGCAACGAGATCATTGCCGAGGATTACGGGCAGGAACTGGACGCGGACTCCACGGGAAGGCTGCCGAAACCTTACGAGATCAAGTCCATTCTCGACGAGTATGTGATCGAGCAGGAAAAGCCCAAGAAGATCCTCTCGGTTGCCGTTCACAACCACTACAAGCGAATCGCCACGAAAGTGGACATGGAGGGGGTGGAGATCCAGAAGAGCAACATTCTCCTCATTGGCCCCACCGGATCCGGAAAGACCCTTCTGGCCCAGACCCTCGCAAAAATTCTCAAGGTGCCTTTCACCATCGCCGACGCCACCACACTGACAGAGGCCGGCTACGTCGGCGAGGACGTGGAAAACATCATCCTGAACCTGGTGCAGAATGCGGACTACGATGTGGACGCGGCGGGCCGGGGAATCGTCTACATCGACGAGATCGACAAGATCGCCCGGAAGTCGGACAGCCCCTCGATCACCAGGGACGTCTCCGGGGAGGGAGTGCAGCAGGCCCTCCTCAAGATCATCGAAGGGACCATGGCGAGCATCCCTCCCAAGGGAGGACGGAAGCACCCGCAGCAGGATTTCGTGAAGGTGAACACCAACAACGTTCTGTTCATTTGCGGGGGTACCTTCAACGGTCTCGACAAGATCATCCGGAACCGGATATCGAGCAAGACCATGGGATTCGAGGCGGCCATCCAGAGCAACGCCGGGGATGACCTCAACAGGATCATCGCCATGGTGCAGCCCGAAGACCTCATCAAGTTCGGCATGATTCCCGAGTTCATCGGCCGGTTGCCCATCCTTGCCACGCTGGGCGACCTGAGCCTCGAGGCGCTCGTCAGGATCCTGACGGAACCGAGAAACGCTCTGGTGAAGCAGTACAAAAAGCTTTTCGAGATCGAGGATGTTTCCCTGAAGTTCACCGAAGATGCGCTTGTCGCGGTCGGCAGGGACGCGGTGAAGCGCAAGTCGGGGGCCAGGGGTTTGAGAGCCATCCTGGAGTCGGTCATGCTGGAGATCATGTATGAAATCCCGGGCATGCACGGCGTCCGGGAATGTGTGATCAACGAGGATGTGATCACCAGGAAAGGTGCTCCGTTGCTTTTGTATGAAAATCAGGTGGGCTACGCATAATCATGTTCAATCTCAACAAGAAGAAGCTGATCGAAATGTCCGAGGAGTTCGACTTTCCGCTCCTCCCTCTCAGGGACGTGGTTGTTTTCCCCAACATGGTGGTTCCCCTTTTCGTGGGCAGGGACAAATCCATCAAAGCCCTGGAATACGCTATGTCCAAGGACAAAGAAGTGTTCCTTTCGGCCCAGAGAGACGCCAAGGTCGACAACCCCGGAGTAAAGGACATCTTCCTTTTCGGAACCCTGGGCACGGTCCTTCAGCTCCTCAGGCTTCCCGACGGCACCGTCAAAGCGCTGATCGAGGGAAAACGCCGGGCGAAGATCGAGGATTTCGTCACCCACCCGGACTTTTTCATGGTGCGGGTCAGAAAGGTTGAGGAAGATCGACCGGACGCCGAGTCCCTTGCCCTGGCCAGAGCCATTTCCGACGGATTCGACGAGTACGCCAAGGTGAACGAAAAAATCGGGAAGGACCTGGCCGCAACGGTCTCGGCCATCGAAGACCCCTTGCGCCTCGCCGACACCATCGCCGCCCATCTCACCCTGAAGATCAAGGACAAGCAGGAACTCCTCGAGGTGGAGCGTCTCAACCCCAGGCTGGAGATGCTCTTTGAGAAGGTCCGCAACGAGATCAACATCATCAGGCTCGAGAACCGCCTCAAGAAGCGGGTCAAGAAGCAGATGGAGAAGACTCAAAAGGATTACTACCTGAATGAGCAGATGCGAGCCATTCAGAAGGAAATGGGCACCAAGGACGATTTCAAGGCGGAGCTGGCGGAACTCGAAAAGAAGATCAAGCGAAAGAGGCTCTCGAAGGAAGCCCACGGGAGGATCTGGCAGGAGTTCAAGAAGCTGAAAATGATGTCGCCCATGTCCGCGGAGGCGACGGTGGTGCGCAATTACATCGACTGGATCCTCTCTCTTCCCTGGGAGGAGCGGACCAGGGAGAAGATGGACATCAAAGAGGCGGAGAGGATTCTTGACGAAGACCACTACGGGCTCAAGAAACCCAAGGAGAGGATCCTCGAGTATCTCGCCGTTCAGGCCTTGACCAAGAAAATCAGCGGCCCCATCCTCTGCCTGGTAGGGCCCCCGGGTGTCGGGAAGACCTCCATCGCAAAGTCCATTGCCAGGGCCACGGCCCGCAACTTTGTGCGCCTTTCCTTGGGCGGCGTGAGAGACGAGGCGGAGATCCGGGGTCACAGGCGGACTTACATCGGCGCCCTTCCGGGCAAGATCATCCAGTACATGCGAAAAGCGAAATCCAGGAACCCGGTTTTCTGCCTGGACGAAGTGGACAAGATGAGCACAGACTTCCGGGGGGACCCCTCGGCGGCCCTTCTCGAGGTTTTGGACCCCGAACAGAACAATGCCTTCAACGACCACTACCTGGACCTGGACTTCGACCTTTCCGAAGTGCTTTTCATCACAACGGCCAACACGCTCCACAGCATCCCCATGCCGCTCCAGGACAGGATGGAAATCATTCGCCTGCCCGGGTACACGGAGATTGAAAAGCTCAACATCGCCAAGCAGTTCCTGCTCAGGAAACAGGTGGAAAAGAACGGGCTGAGCGGAGTGGATATCTCTTTTTCGGACAAGGCCATTCTGACCATCATCCAGAACTACACCCGTGAAGCAGGGGTGCGAAACCTGGAGAGGGAAATCAGCTCCATCTGCCGAAAGGTGGCCAAAGAGGTCCTCAGAAAGGGCAGTGAGACCAAGATCAGCATCGCAGGCAACTCGCTTCACAAGTATCTCGGGGTCATCCAGTTCCGTTTCGGCAAGACGGAAGAAAAGGACCAGGTCGGGTTGACCACAGGCCTCGCCTGGACGGATGTGGGAGGGGAACTCCTTCAGACCGAAGCGGCCATCATGCCGGGCAAGGGAAAGCTGGTGCTCACAGGAAAGCTGGGCGAGGTCATGCAGGAGTTGGCCCAGGCCGCCTTGAGCTACGTGCGATCCCGGTCGAGGCAGTTGAAGCTGCCGGACAAGTTTTACGAGCACGTGGACATTCACATCCACGTGCCGGAGGGGGCCACGCCGAAAGACGGCCCGTCCGCAGGCATCGCCCTGGCAACCTCCATCGTGTCGGCTCTCACGAGAAGGCCAGTGAGAAGAGATCTTGCCATGACCGGTGAAATAACCCTCAGGGGCAGGGTGCTCCCCATCGGCGGGCTGAAGGAAAAGGTCCTTGCCGCGCACCGCGGTCTCGTTACCAAGGTCTTGATTCCCGAGGACAATAAGAAGGACATCGAGGAAATCCCCAAGAGGGTACTGAAGCGGGTTGAGCTCGTGCCGGTCGCCCACATGGACCAGGTGTTGAGAGAGGCCCTCGTGTTAAAGGAAGGGGAGGATTCCCTCTTCAGCCCCGAGGAGGAGTGCCGGCCCATTTGCATCGAGGCGCTGAAGGAACCCAAACCTCCCGCCCCGGATGAGATCATGGCCCACTGATTCTTCTTGACAGGCCCCTGTCAACGTGGATAATCAGTCTTTCCACGAGGGCGGATAGCTCAGCGGGAGAGCATCGGCCTTACAAGCCGGGGGTCGCAGGTTCAAATCCTGTTCCGCCTACCACGGGAATGGCTGAAGGCCATTCACCGTTGGCGTATAGCCTGTAGCTCTTTGCCAAGAAACCGAAGGTCTTTGCTTTCTCGACAGCCAGGAGCTATTGGCCGGTGGCTAATAGTGAAAACGGAGTTTTCCTCGGGGGCGTAGTTCAGCTGGTTAGAACGCCGGCCTGTCACGTCGGAGGTCGCGAGTTCGAGTCTCGTCGTCCCCGCCAGTAATATCAAGGACTTAGACAGCAATGTTTAAGTCCTTGATTTTTGGTAAAGGCTTTTCCCCAACGCTATCCCCAACATCTCCCGAGTAAACACCATCTTGGAAAAAAGCTTCATCCTTCAGTCTGGTATTCCATCCTGCATTGCATCAGAAACCCTCCAACCTGTCTGACATCAACTATTTTCCCCGGCACAGGAAGTTCAATATTATTGAATCGCAACCATCTAATGATTGCGATTTTCTTTCCTGGTGCGGAGAATTTCTCACCCCATTTCCTCATGATTGAGGCCCCCGTTTAACTGAGCCCAAGCTGATCTATCAGTTGAATGCTGAGCCTAAACTGATTTTCGCGCTCTTGTGGGAACACCTCCTCAACTTCCATTATGGGCCTTAACTAAAAGATATCACAATATAAAAAACGATACTAGGGTTCGTGTACGGCTCAGTTTTGTCGATCCGATCCGGTGGGGAAAAAGTCGGAGCTTTAAGGCCGAAGGCCGCAAATTAGGGCTTTCCAGTTCTTCTCGGATCTGGGAAGTACCATCGGCTTTGAGTAAATCCAAAAGAAAGGAGGTAGACCTATGGTTGCTGACCCCAGGTACCTGACAGAAATTCAGGTTGCCGAAATGACCGGCAGGGCTCTTTCGACTCTTAGAAACGAGCGTTTTTGTCGGCGCGGTATCCCTTACACGTTCCATAAGGCCATTCCTATGCCGGCCATCTTTTTCCTGATCGGGGGAGGGAGCAACGGGAAATC
>JAWOJI010000105.1:0-15424 GCA_046481735.1 Desulfatiglandales bacterium
CTTTGCGCTCCCCCGAGAAGATAAAAACATCCTGCATGACAAGCCCGATGTGCGACCGGAGCTCTTGTTTCCGCCACCGGCGCAGGTCGATGCCATCGAGTAAAACTTTTCCTTTTACTGGATCATAAAACCGTTCGATCAGGTTGACCACTGTGCTCTTGCCGGCCCCTGTCGCTCCGACAATGGCAACCATCTCACCCGGTTTCACTTCGAAAGAAACATCACGCAAAACAGGATGATCTTTCTCGTATTCGAAGCAGACCTCTTCGAATCGGATCTCACCTCGAACCTCGACCGGACTCTCCGGGGCAGCCGGCTCCGGAATTCCCTCCTTGTGGTCCATGAATTCAACGATCCGCTCCGTGGAGGCCATGGCCGATTGCATGATGTTGTACTTTTCTGCAATGTCCCGGATGGGCCTGAAAAACATTTGGATGTAACTGACGAACGCGACAAGAGACCCAAGAGAAAGCTGCTCGCTGATGACCTTTCCGCCGCCATACCAGATCAGTAAAGCCACTGCAAATGCTGAGAAAAGGTCCATTACAGGCATAAAGACGGCAAAAACGCGGATTTGCTTCATGCCCGCCACATAGTTTTCATGGTTGATCCGAGCAAAACTCCGCGCCTGGAACTCCTCCGTGGCAAAAAGCTGAATGATCCGCATGCCTGTGATTCGTTCCTGCAAAAAAACGTTGATCTTGGCCACCTTGGCTCGGAGCTCTCGAAACGCTTCCCTGGCCAGGGAACTGAAGAGCAGCGTCAACCCAAAAATGAAGGGAAGCAGGGCAAAGCAGACAAGCGCGAGATTCCAGTTCAGGTACAGCAAGACGGCAAGGATCCCCCCCAGGATAAAAATATCCTTGAAAACGGTGACCATCACGGACTTGAACATCTCATTGAGATTCTCGATGTCATTGGTCACCCGGGTCACCAGCCGACCTACAGGGTGGCGATCATAAAAACGCACAGACTGGGATTGCATTCGCTCAAAAAGCTCAAGCCGGATGTCCTGCATGATCCTCTGGCCGATCCCTTCCATGAGGTAATACTCCCCATAACCGAGCCAAAATGAAAAGAACAGAAAAACGATCAGGACAAGGGCCACGAGACCAAGACCTCTCAAGTCTTTTTCTCTGACCTTCAGCAGGGCGCCCGGCTCCAGGCTGTGCAAAGCTTCCGCAGGTATGACCATGGAGCCGTCCCGTAAGCGGACGGCTTCTTGAAGCACTTCCCCGGGGAAGACCGCTTCCGAGCCTGGTCCCGTCAGGTAAAAGGGCTTGTCTAACAAGACGGCCCTTTTCCTCCAAGACTGGACTACTGCCGGGTCCAGTTTCTTCATGTCTTCCTGGGAGATAAACCCAAGAGACCCGTCCCGGCTTATGCTCACCCGGCCGCCCAGGGATTTTGCAAGTTCCTCCTGAACGAAAGGGGAAAGCCTTACCCCATGCGAGGAGGCAAGAATGTAGCGGTCGATGGCAATTTTTGAAAGGTAGGGAAGCGCCAGGTCGAGTAGGGTGATAAGCATGGTCAGCAGGAGAGCCAGAAGAATGCGTCTCCTGTAGGGGAGGGCATAGTGGAGCAGCCTCAGGAGCAGCCTCAAGTCATAAGGCTTCCCAAGTTTTCCCTCCTCCATGTATCCGTATTCACCGTACATCTTTACCTATCTAAAGGTTGCGAAACCCTTGCAGTTCGGTCCAG
This sequence comes from Desulfatiglandales bacterium, assembly GCA_046481735.1. Taxonomy (GTDB): domain Bacteria; phylum Desulfobacterota; class DSM-4660; order Desulfatiglandales; family HGW-15; genus JAFGDM01. The sequence goes on from JAWOJI010000105.1 coordinate 1,702, forward strand.
CATGCAATTCCCTGTCACTTGATTCGAGACAAATACGTCCGAAATTCGACATTCGGATTTCGAAATTACTGGGTTTCCAACTCCTGCGCGAGCAATTGTCTTTGATAAAGTCTCGCGTATTCCTTTCCTTCGGCCAGAAGCGTCCCGTGAGTCCCTGTTTCAATCACCTTTCCTTCATCGAAAACTACAATCAAATCCGCCCTGCTGATGGTGGACACCCTGTGGGAAACGATAAACGTGGTCTTTCCCTTTCTCGAATCCAGAATGGCATTGAGGATTTTTTCTTCCGTTCGCGTATCCACCATGGACAAAGCATCATCCAGCAGAAGGATTGGAGGATTCGTGAGAGTGGCGCGAGCAATGCTGAGCCGCTGACGCTGCCCACCGGAAAGGGTGACGCCCCGTTCTCCAAGCAGGGTGTCGATTCCCTTGTCCAACGCAGACACTTCCTCCAAGAGCTGAGCTGTCCGGAGGGCATCGATCACATGCTGCTCCGGGATGCCTATTCTCCCAAGCAGCACATTGTTCCTGACAGTGTCTGAAAAAACAAACACCTCCTGGGTAACGAATCCCATATTCCGCCTGAGGGTTGTCAAAGGGATATCCCTGATGTTCCTGCCATCGATGAAAATCGAGCCCTCCGGGCAATCGTAAAGGCGAGGGAGCATATGGAGCAGCGTGGTTTTGCCGGAGCCAACCCCTCCGACCAAGGCGACTGTTTTGCCCGCTTCAACAGTGAGGTGCACTTCTTCGAGGGCTTTCCTGCTCTCACCGGGGTGAGCCATGCTGACTCCTCTCACCACAACCTCTCCCTTGATCGGCTCCTCATTTCCTCTTTCGCCCGTGTCTTTGATTTCCGGAACTTCATTGAAAATCCGGTTCAGCCTCCTCATGGAGGCCGCCCCTCTCTGCACCAGGTTGGTCACCCACCCAATCGCCATCATCGGCCACGTAAGAAGGCCCAGATAACTGATGAAGGCAACGAAGTCTCCTGTAGTAATTTGTCCGATGATGGTTAATCGGCCTCCAAGAAAAATCACGATGGCAAGACCAAGGCTCGTGAAAATGGTCATCATGGGGGAGAAAAGCGCAATGCTTCTGGCGAGGCTCATGTTTTCTGAAATGTACCTTTCCCCGTCCCCCTTCATTTTGTCGTAAGTCCATGCCTCTCTCGTGTAGGCCTTGACGACCCGGATGCCGGAAAAGGACTCCCTGGCGCTTTCGGTAAGGTCCGAAAAGGCTGCCTGGACCCTTTCGTATCCTGACGACATGCGGCGGGTGAGGATCCTTGTGAAATAGATCAGAATGGGCGCGGGGAGGATGGAAATCAAGGTGAGCTGCAGGTCAATGTAGACCATAAAGCCGATGGCGGCCATTCCCAGGACCAGCCCGTCCGTAAGTGCAACCAGGCCCATTCCCGTAGCCATGCGGATGGAGTTGATATCGTTGACGGCCCTGGCCATGAGGTCGCCGGTTCTCGTCTTGTGGTAGAAAGAAAGGGAAAGGGTTTGAAGGTGACTGTAGAGCCTGTTCCGAATTCCTTCCTCGATTTTCCTTGAAATGCCGAAAAGAAGATGGCGCCACACGTAACGAAGAATCGCCATGACCAGGGCAATCGCCAGAATGATGCCGCCAAGCTTCAGCAAAGAATCTGAGGTCGCGCTGCCGGCGGCGAGTTCGTCGATCGCTTTTCTGATCACCAGAGGGATGAGAAGCTGGAGAAAATCCACGGCCAGAAGGCTGACAAGGCCAACGGTCAAGCCCCAACGATACCTGGCAAAGTATTCTTTGAGGGGCTGGAAGTTCTTCAAGGTTTCCATGAATGGCACGGCAGCCCTTTTCATGCTTGCACAGATACCGGAACTCGACCCGCAGTGTCAACAGATTGTCCGCCGTCCATCCCGGTGTGGCGAGATCCCTCTTGCACCTCATGAAGTTCCGTGGTATTTTTTCAACGTAATGCAAAAAGGATATCGGAGGTGAATCATGGACCTTCCCAGGATGATCGGTATCGGAATCGTTATGCTTGTTCCCACCTTCGTGGGGAGCGGCGCACTTTGGCACGTGTTTCACAGCTTCATCCCAGTGATTATCTGGGCAGTTCTCATGGGCTTTGTGACTAGGGGAATTGTCACCGGCAGAATTGCCTCCAGGTTGGGAAGCGCGAATTCTTGACATCACGCAAAAGCGACCTAACGTTCTGTTAACCCTTACTATCCCGAGCCTGAAAGGGTGGGAATCGCCAGTATAGGGGAAGGAGAACTCATGGAGCACCCAGAAGAAAAAAAGGAAAAGCAAGAGGAGAAGTTGCCTTTTTGCACAAATGCCCCAAGTCCGGAGCACGCCAGAGCGGACAGCGATGATGAACCTTGTGACGACTCCCGGGGAGGAGAATGAAAATCTCCATCGATCACATCGTTTCTTACAAATATTATCCTTGACTTCTCCCCTTCGTTTTCGTAAACCTGCGTCTACATAGGTTCAGGCGCCCTGACGGGCTTAATAGGGAACTCCGTGCAACCCGGAGACGGACCCGCCGCTGTGATCTCGCCCTTTTCTCGATGAAAAGGGAACTCTTTCAGCCTTTGCGGACCACTGTTCTCAGATCGGAATGGGAAGGTCGCTGAAAGGGCGAGGAAGTCAGAAGACCTGCCCGAACCGACGGAACAGCCTTCGAGGACTGAGGCCCTACCAGGATCTTGAGGATAAAAAGGGTAATCCCCGGATCGATAGCAAAAGCATCGGTCCGGGGATTTTTTTTGGCTGCTGTTTTTTTTGGAGGGAGGAAATGCATTTTTACTGGCGCATCAAAGAAGAGCTTTCGTACCTGGGGGAAGTGCTCGTGTTTCTTGATCCTCGCTTTGTCCGGGAATACCGGCGATGGGTGGAGAAAAAATGCATGCCTCATGGCATGAACCTCAGGAACTGAGGCATATCAATTTTGGAAAGGAGATGTCTTATGAGAAAAGGCTTTGCCGCTTCTGTTGTCGTCCTTGCAGTTCTCCTAAGCTCCGGGCTTTTCGCCGAAGAGGCACAAAAGGCAACCCTGTCCGACGTGGTAATGAAGGAAGTGGTAGTGACAGGGACTCGATTTGAGGAGAGGATCGAGAGAATCCCGGCCAACATTACGGTCATTGACGAAGAAGATATCCGAAACTCCAACGCGAGGAGTGTTCCGGATCTTCTGCGAAGCCAGGAGGGCATCGTTGTGAGAGATCTTTTAGGCACTGGGAAAACGGCTCAGGTCGACCTTCGCGGTTTTGGGGAGTCCGCGCCTTTCAACGTCCTGGTTCTCGTCGACGGACGAAGGGTGAATGAGATCGACCTCAGCGGCGTGGACTGGACACAAATCCCCATAGAGAACATTGAGCGGATCGAGATTCTTCGAGGCACGGGAAGCGTCCTGTACGGGGACAACGCCGTGGGGGGGGTCATCAATATAATTACGAAAATTCCTTCTCACAAACCGTCCTTCACCGCAGGCGCCACCGCGGGGAGTTATGGTCTCCATGGGGAACGCTTTTCCATCAGCGGCGGACAAGGGAAATTCACGGGCTTGCTTTACGGAAACTACGAATCCACAAACGGATATCGCGAGAACAATGACTACCGTGCCAAGGACATAGGAGGCAAAATCCTTTACGATGCAACCGATTTCCTCGCCCTGAATCTCAGCGGCTCATACCACTCGGATGACTACGGCCTTCCGGGCCCTCTTCCCGAAGAGGTACTTTCAACCGGCCGGACGTCCAGTCTGTCCCCTCTCGACAGAGCTGAAACAAGTGACGGCTATGTCCGCTTGGGTCTTGACCTGGCCATGGGCTCCTACGGCAACCTCGTAACCGACCTCTCCTTGCGGGATCGGGACAGCAGCAGTGCTTTTCCTGATCCCCTTTTTCCCTTTGCCATCGACGGCGAGACCAAGACCAAGAGCCTCTTGACCCGCTATGTCTGGAAAGGAAGCCTCTTCGACCGTGCCAACACGCTTGTCGCCGGCGCAGACATCTACCGGTCCGACCAGGACATTAAGACCTATTCCGGGTTGTTCTCACCCACAGCCTCCTTGACAGGTACCGCAGACATAGGCAGGGATTCGATCGGTTTTTACATAAGCAATGATTTCTCCATTCTCGATGATTTCATTCTGTCCGCCGGAGCCAGATATGAAAAAGTCGAGTACGATCTTAACCAGAGGGACTTGAGCGCCTTTCCCCTTGAACCCCTGGACCAGAGTGTGACGGAACGCGAGCCGGCATACAGCGCCGGGCTCACCTATCTTTACAGCGGCAAGTCCTCTGTGTTTGCAAGGGCAAATCGGAGCTTCCGGTTTCCCCTGACCGACGAACTGGTGCTCCTTGACTTTGATGAAGGAAGAATCAGAGTGAATTCGAACCTGAAACCCCAAACCGGACGACACTATGAGGCAGGAGTGAGACATTTCTTCACGCCCGATTTGCAGGGAACCCTTACGTTTTTTCGAGCGGATATAAAGAACGAGCTGTTCTTCAACAGGACCACTTTTACCAACGAAAACTATCCGGAAACTCGCCATCAGGGCATAGAAGCAGGGGCGAGAGCGGAACTCCTGAAAATCTTCACCCTCTATGCCAACTACACCTATAACAAAGCTGTTTTTGAAGGACCCCCATTTGACGGCAGGGACATTCCGGCTGTTCCAAGGCACAAGGCAAACATGGGGTTGAGTGTGCGCGATGTGGCGCCCGGACTTGCCCTGACCGTCCAGTACAACTATGTAGGATCCAGTTATCTCATCAGCGACCAGGCCAATCTCCTCGACAAGCTAGAAAACTACTATACGGTCGATGCAAGGATATCCTACGCCTGGAGGAAGATGAATGCTTTTGCGGGTGTGAACAACCTGACAGACCGGAAGTATTCCGAGTACGGAGTTGTAGGAGGCTTTGTGCCGAGCTCCTTTTTTTATCCGGCGGCGGAAAGAAACTGGGTGGCCGGATTGGAGGTCGTTTTTTGAGAGTTTGGATGGTGCATTCGATTGGGAGAAGAGATCCGGGCTGGCTCCCGGGGCGCCGAATTTCGACCTTCGGTCAAGAACACATGACTAAGGGAATACGTCCTGCCGCAATCATTCTCGTCGCCTTCACCATTCTGACCATCTTGTGGACAGGCACAGCTCTTTGCGCTACCTTCAGGGATGCGCTCGACCGGGAGGTCGTGCTCCATGAAGCGCCAATGCGGATCATTCCCCTTGCTCCGAACCTTACAGAAATTCTTTATCGATTGGGCCTAGGCGGCCGCGTGGTAGGGGTCACGACCCATTGCAACTTTCCCCCCGAGGCGACGGTCAAACCGAAAGTAGGGAGTTACATCAATCTGAATGTTGAGCAAATTGTGAGCCTCGCGCCGGACCTTGTCATCGCGACTGTGGGCGGGAACGAGAGGGCCGTTGTCGAGATCATCGAGCGGGCCGGCATCACCGTTTACGTGGTCAACCCCGGCAGCGTGCGAGAGACGATCCAGACCATCGCGATCCTGGGTGAGCTTTGCGGCGTGGAGCAAGAAGCAAAGGCCCTTGCCGCGGAATTGACGCGCCGCATCGACAAGGTGGTTCAGATGGCGGGTTCCAGAGAAAAGCCTCTGGTTTTTTTGCAGATCAATCTCAGCCCGATCATGACCGTCAACAGCCGAACCATTCATCATGATCTGATTCAGCTTGCAGGCGGAAGAAACATGGCCGCACAGGAATCGATCACATATCCCAGGATCAGCATGGAAGAGATCATCCGCAGGCAGCCCGATGTCATCCTTATTTCCTCCATGGAAAGAGGGGGCCGATTTGAAAAGGCAAGGGAGGAATGGTTCAACTGGACCTCCATTCCTGCTGTGAGAACCGGGAGGGTGCACTTGATCGATTCGGACCTTATTGATCGTCCGTCACCGAGGGTCGTGGAAGGTCTGGAGACGATGGCGAAGCTTATACACCCGGAAATAGACTGGAAGCAAGAAAGTAGGCAGTAAAAGGTGATGCATTGATCAGACAGAGCACCAACACAAAACCTTTAACTTTTTCAAGGGTCCTATGGGTTTCGGGAATGCTTTGCCTGTGCGTTTTGGCCTTTGCCTTCGGAGCGCTGATGATCGGAACGGCAGAGGTGTCCTGGTCCAAATTCACCGCTCTTGTAACCGGAACCCTTCCGGCAGGCGACCCGGTCCGGGTCATTCTCGTGAAAATTCGCCTGCCCCGCGTTCTTCTGGCAGGCCTGGTAGGCTTTTCCCTCTCCATGGGCGGCGTGGTGTTTCAGGCCCTCCTGCGCAATCCCCTGGCCGACCCTTTTATTCTCGGCGTTTCGAGCGGCGCCGCCTTCGGCGCCATTTTGGGAATCTTCCTCGGCTTCAGCTTCACCCTTGGAATCCCCTCCATGGCGTTCGCAGGGGCCCTCTTCACTATCTACCTCGTGCTTGCCATCGGTTCACGCAGGATGGGTGTTGAATCATCCTCTCTCCTTCTCACCGGCGTGATCATCAATGCCTTTTTTACGGCAATCATCATGTTTTTCATCTCGGCTGCCGCCGACAGCCGGCTTCATGCCATGCTCTACTGGCTCTACGGCGACCTTTCCCAGACCCGCATCTTTCCACTGGCGATTCTCGCTCCGGTCCTTGCGCTCGCTTTCGCTGTTCTTTTCGGGTATGCAAAACACCTGAACCTTCTCACCGCAGGCGAAGACACCGCATTTCAGCTCGGCGTGGATGTGGAAAGGACAAAAAGACTCTGCCTGCTCATTGTCTCTCTCATGATCGGTCTCACCGTATCGTTTTCAGGACTCATCGGTTTTGTGGGCCTCATCCTTCCTCACCTTGCCCGCATGGCATTCGGCGCCGACCATCGTCTCCTTCTGCCCGCCGCCTCCCTCGGAGGAGCCATTTTCCTGATCGCAGCCGACACCCTGGCAAGAACGATCATTTCTCCCAGCGAGCTTCCGGTCGGCGTCATCACCGCATTCCTGGGAGCTCCGTTTTTCATCTATTTGCTCAAGTCGAGGGGAAGTCAGTGGAGCCGATCCTGAACCTTAAGAAAGTCAGTTTCAAATACAATGGGAACTGGGTCTTGAAAGGCATCGATCTCCAGACCTTTGAGGGCGAAATCCTTGGCGTGCTCGGCCCGAACGGCTCGGGAAAAAGCACGCTATTGAAGGTAATGGATGGGGTTTTGAAGCCTCAGAAAGGAGAAATCCTTCTCAAGGGCAGGCCGATTGCCTCGTTGAAAAGAGTCGAGGTGGCAAGGGGAATCGCCATGGTGGCCCAGGAAAACTACTTCCGCTTTGCCTTCTCCGTGCTCGAGGTGGTTCTCATGGGACGTTTTCCCCACCTCAGAAGGCTTCAGTTCGAAGGAAGCAAGGACAGGGAGATCGCCGTAAGCGCCCTCGAGGCCACCCAGGCGCTTCACCTTTCCTCGCGATCGATCCATGAAATATCCGGGGGTGAAAAGCAAAGGGTGCTCCTGGCCAGAATCCTTGCCCAGGAATCCGGGATGGTGCTCCTGGACGAGCCCACCTCTTTCCTGGACCTGAAACACAAGAGGGATGTCTTCCGGCTGATCTCTTCTCTAAGCATGAAAAGAAAGCTGGGGGTGGTCCTGGTATCGCACGACATCGATCTCATCGCCCAGTACGCTAAGCGAATTGTGATGATGAAAGACGGGCTCATTGTCTTCGAGGGTTCGCCTGAAGAGGTCCTGACCCCGGGGAATATCGAAACGGTTTATGACTGTCCTGTTCTCGTAGACACCAATCCGGCGACCGGAAAGCCCAGGGTAAGCTTGCGTCCGTGAGAACATGGGAAGCCCGGGTTTACGGGGCCGTCAAGGTTGAGCGGTTCAAGGTTTGAGCGCTTGCTGGAGCGACGAAGTCGCGTTGCATAAAATCACCGAACGAAGTGAGGTAATTTTATATTATGATGCATCTTTTCATCAAAGGGGGACCCGTGATGTACCCCCTGCTAGCCTGCTCTATCCTTGCCCTTACGGTCATCATTGAGCGGTTTCTTTTCTGGGTCCGGGAAGACCTGAGGAGGGACCAGGCCCTGGTGGACAATGTTCTGGAGCTTTGCCGCCTTGGGAAATGGGAAGAAGTGAGAAAGCAGGTGCAGTCCTCCAGGGACTACGTGGTTCGCATTCTGGTCGCCGGAATTCTCCACCGAGAATTCTCGATGGGGAAAGCCATGGAAACGGCTGCAGCCGATGAAATTCAGAAGATGCGCCGTTACCTGATCATTTTGGACACCATGATCACCATCGCCCCCCTGTTGGGCATATTCGGAACCGTCACCGGCATTATCGCCTCTTTCGAGCTCCTTGGCGCCGGCGGCATACAGAACCCGCAAGCCGTGACGGCGGGGATCGCTCAAGCCCTCATCACAACGGCCACAGGGCTTGCCATCGCCATTCCTTCCGTGTTTGCCTACAACCATTTCAACGCCAGGGCGGAAAAGGCCGCCCTCGCTGTTGAAAAATATGCCACGAGCCTGGAAATCGTCTATGACAAGCTCACCCAAGGACCTTGTGTCCCAAACGAGGAGAGATCATGAAGGTCAAACTTCAGGGCACTCGGAAAGCTCGAATCGAGATGCTGCCTCTCATTGATATGGTTTTTCTGATTCTGGTCTGCTTCATTTACGGCATGCTTTCCATGGCGGTCCATCGGGGTCTGCCGGTCATGCTGCCTGTCTCGGCCGTCGCATCGATTGAGAGGGATCTCGTCCTTTCCATCACTGCCCGCTCGGACGGCAGCCTCTTTCTTGACAAGGAATCGATTTCGCTGGATCAACTCTCCAGCGCTTTGGAGAAACAATCGGGAGAGCGCAGGGAAACAGGGGTGCTGGTCTTTGCAGACAGGGACCTTGCCTATCAAAAGCTCTTTCAGATTCTTGACGAGATCAGAAAGGCCGGCCTGAGCCGGGTTTCTCTTCAGGCGGAGGCGGATGAAAGGCGTTGAAAAGGTTTTTTCTTGCAGCTGTCCTCGCTCTCGGTCTTCATGCCCTTCTGCTCAGCAACGAGGTAGAGTGGACGAATAGAGCGTCTCTTCCATCGACTTCCCCTTTCCGCCTCTCCTTGTCTTACAAGACGCCCGAATATCGAGAAACCTCCCCCCCATCGCTGGTTGAACCCCCTGGCAAAGCAACCGACCCCTCCGCAGAGGACCGCCCCGAGGAACCAAAGAGGGGTGTTGTCCCGAAACAAAAGCCGCCTCTTCCCAAGAAGAAAATTTCTCCAAGGGCGACGGTGCAAAAGACCGCCCCGGAAGCCCGTGAGACAGCCGAATCTGCTGTGTCGAAGTCCGTCCTTGAAGAAATGCCCGAGACAGCACGCGAAATGATGCCGGCCCCTTCAGTTTCTCCGGCGCCGAGCGGGTCCGAGATTTCAGCCGCCCCGGAGTCTCTTTTGCCCTTTCCAAGCTCAAGCCATGAGCCGTCGGCGGCGCCTTTAAGGCAAGCGGTCCCCCTCTATTTGAAGAACCCCTCCCCTGAATACCCCCCTGCAGCGCGGCGCAGGGGCTATGAGGGAACCGTCATCGTGGAGGTTCTTGTCGATCGGGAAGGCAGGGTTGAGGAGCTTCGTGTTCTCAAATCAAGCGGCCATGACATGTTGGACCGTGCTGCAATGCGTGCGGTGAAAAGCTGGACGTTCGAACCGGCAAGACGGGGGGAAGAAAAGGTGGATATGTGGGTAAAGGTTCCCTTGACCTTTCGCCTGAAGGATTAAACCGCATCAGAATTCTTTCTTGAACAATTTTCTCAGCCCCTTGCTCTTGGTTGGCTGCCGCAAAAGGGGCAAAAGCATGTCGCAACTCATCCTGACCATAGCGGCCGGAGCAAAGAGCCCCATGACGATGATGAGGTAGCCGAGATCCGTTCTTCTGATGTAGAGCCTGATTTTATCAAATATCAGATCCGCCTCCCGGAGTCCCTGCAAGGCGCCGACAAAGCGGGGCCAGGCTTCCCTTGCTTGCCTGTCTCCAAGAAACGAGGAAGACTCTTCACGGAAGATCACGGCCCCCTGGAGGGAGAAAAGCATCACGCCATAAACATCTTCCGTTTCAAGGATTCTACCTAGAACTTCTTTCATGGCTTATGCGGTCTCGCGCTACGACAATTCACTAAGCGTCTCCACAAGCCTGTCTCTGGGACACTTGTGGCTCACGGAAACTACCGTCACCCTTTCGCCGGGCACGAGAATAAACGCATAATCGTCCCCTCGATCCACGTAAGCAGCCTTGAAATCCCCGGCTTTCATGAATCCCGCCAATCTTCTAACCTCCTCGACCAAGCCATCCCAGGCCTCATCCTGGTAAATGTCTTCCACTCCGGCGCCTTCCGGGAAACGCTCGGTTAAAACGGCCTTTACTTCTTCCGGGGAAACGCACCCTTTCCTGCCTGAGCGGCTGTCTTCTTCCCCTTCCTTAACCGAACTGCCCTTGACTTGAGAACGCCTGTTGTCTTTCCTGAGCGCTGCTTCGAAAAGGATCGCCTGGAGAGGTCGATGAACGCACTTTTCCTTTTGCCGACAGCTATTCTGAATGCTCAGGCTGACTTCGTCCCAGGAGAGAATCTCACAGGCCGCCTCTTCTCCTCGAAGTCCGTTCACCCTGGCGTCGAGCAGGTCCCCGCGGTGGAGGAAAAGAACCCCCTGTTTGCCCAACGGTTTTGAAACAATCCGGATGGTGCAGCTTTTCTCTTCCATCTCCAAGAGTTGCAGGAACATGCCGGACGAAATGCTGTGCAGGGTTCCGCCATCAGACTCCCTCTTCAGAGTTGCAATGATTTTCTCGGCCAGATCCTTGACCATGAAAGGCTTGGGAATACACCCAACCGCGCCGTTCTCCAGGGCTGCCTGTTCCAGCGCGAGCGTGCTGAAGCCTGTAATGATGATAACCGGGATGTCCGGGTAATACGCCATCACATGGGTCAGAAGGGAGAAGCCGTCCATCCTCGGCATCTTGAGGTCGGTGACCACGATGGACACGGTCTGCTCTTTCAAACGGTCTACGGCCTCCAGTCCGTCTCCGGCGGTGAGCACTACAAGGGTGTCATCGTAGCGTGTCAATGCCTCTTTCACGGTTTGGATCATTGCAGCGTCGTCATCCACGATCAGCACTTTCTTAACCGTGATTCTTTCCATCGCGTCTTCGGTCTTTGCGATCAAGCTTTCACTCCCAAGGTGCTCGGATTGATGTCGTGCTTCTTGTGCCATTCATTCAAACAGGCCCGGAATTCGGTCTGCAAGCCGTTTTCTTCGGCCATTTTCTTCAAGGCAATCAAAAGACCCTCCGCGACCTGTTCTTCGCTCTCATCTCCTTTGAAACGAATCTCTTGGTCGCTGTAGGCAAAGTCGCCGGCAAACGGATCGAGGAAAGGGTAGGTTTCAGCCAACTCGACGCATTGCTTTCTGAGAAGAATTCCAAAATCGTTTTTGGCTGATTTCTTATGGTGCATGTGCTTTTCGAGTTCAGCCAGCAGATCTCCCATGGCCTTTAGAAGCTTTTGGCGGGGGACTTTCAGAGTCTCTTTCGCCGCCTCGGGCTTTGGAGCCAAGATCTTGCTGACGTGAAAAACCCCTCCCATGTCCTTTGCAGCCTGAATGATCGCATCTCTATTTTCTTTGGAACGATCGAGTCCGCGCTTTTCCCCGGAGTAGGCACTACCTAGGATCTGCCCGTTTCGAAACAATATAAGGCTCTCCTCCGGCGATCCCTTGAGGAAGATTTCGATATACCCTGAAAGCTTTTCCGAGGCCATTTTTCTGATCAGACCTTCAAGGTCCGTGAATTCTGCGCTTAAGCCCTCGTAGACCCTCGTTGCCCGAAGAAGGCTCGCCCAGAAATAGACCTCATCGGCCTGGATTTTGAACACGGCAATGGTGTAATTGCCTGTTCGCGTTGTTTGTATAAGGCTGGCAACCCCTTCTTTTCCGAGAAGCTTTTCTTCCCGGTTCTCGTAGACGCCATCCAGGAGTCCGCCATCTTCAAAGAAGATGGCCCCCTCCGCGGAGGCGGATGTGAAGCAAATGATCCCTGAATCAAGTTGCCCCTGGAAGTGTTCGAGCAGTTTCTGCAGATCCAGGTAATAGCTGTTCAGGTTTTCTATGACCGGTTGTTCTGTCGGAAAAACAATCATCTCTTCCTATCCCACGGCATGCTTTTTACTGCTTCCTGCATACTCCTTGCCGATGACTGATTACCTGGCAGCGCCGTTTCTGACGGCGTTCCATCGGTTATCGTCTGCGTCGCAACCTCTCGATGGAAAGGCGTATGCTCTCCTGCATGCGGCCGACAGCTTCTGCCAGGTCCCCGAGCTCGTCTTTGGAATCGATTCGAATCTCCGCGTCCATGTCGCCTACGCTGATTCGCTCGGCGACATCCGTTAACGACCTGATCCTGCTCGTGAGAAGCCGGCCGTAGAGCGCAACAACCAAACCGATGAGAATCAGAGTTCCCAGCAGGATTCCGAATACGGTGTTCCGCGTCCTGGTGCTGATTGCTGCAGCCTTGGCTTCCATCTCCTGCACCGGCCTGGTGAACTCATCCAAATAGGTTGTCGCCGCGATGTAATAGGGGGTCCCCAAAACCGGTGAACAGACCATGTACTTATCCCTGAAGCTCCCGTCCTTCTCTTGCCAGGTGTAGTATCCGCTCGATTCCTTGCCGTCTTTACCGGCGCTGAAAACACCCCAGAACCCGTGGAAATTCACGCCTAACGGTCCTTTGAGCGTGCTCATGTCAATGCCCACGATGTTGGGGTTTGTGTGCCCCCAGTTCCTCCAGATTCCGTTTGTGTCCGGAACGGCATGCAGCGCCGTATAGCCGGTGAGACCGACCTTTTGAACGGCGATTTCTCGAAAAGCCTCATCCTTGTTGAAATCTTCTTTTTCAAGATCCGGGTGGTTCAGGAGAAACAGCCGCACCTGGGATGCCACGGATCTCGCCTTTTCTGCAATGATTTGCTCTCCGAGCTGGGTGACCATCTTGCTGCTTTCTCCGGTAATCAGAGACGACAGGGCGTTGAGTTGCTGCAGGTACAGCAGTCCCGCGGCAATGATCAGGACGATGGGAAGAACGAAAAACAGCAGGAAAATCTTGGCTCTCAGTCCCAGCGTCCGCTTCTCCTTCGAAACAGAGGCGACCTCTTTTGGCTCCTCTTCTCGCTTCTCCGGTTCTGGGGCCTTCTCTTGGCCGATCGTGGCGGGAACTTGCTCCGAATAACGGGTGGGAGGCTGCCTTTTGCCGGGTTCATTTTCCGGTTTGGATATGCTCATCATGCTTCCGCACGCCTTGCATTTCGCCTTCGCACTCGCCCCTTTGATCCTCGAAGGGTCAACTTGGTACTTCTTCCCGCATTCCTCGCAAATGACGATCATCGCTCTATCCCCCAAATAGGTTAACGGTTCAGCAAAAAGCGCCGGATGCAAGGCGCGCCCTTCGACAAGCTCAGGATCAACTCACCTTGTGAGAAATCAGTATCCCTTTCCCTTGATGATGTTGACCATGTTCTGTACGAACAGGATTCGCTTTTCCTCCCGTTTGATCTCTCTCCCAATCAACTCAACAAGTTCTGCCGCTCTCCGGGTGGGAAACCGCACCAAATCATGCCCCAGGTCGGCGGCTGCATCCTCTATCACGATCTCGGCAAGGGGCCCGACTGCAAGAGAAAGCTCCCTCTTGAGACGGTCGACAAAGTCGGTGTCCAAAAG
>JAWOJI010000115.1:0-8721 GCA_046481735.1 Desulfatiglandales bacterium
AGTTCTGACAACATCATCAAATTCCATGAACACCTCACAACAGATTTGTAAAGATCCGAGTCCAGAGGGCCCGGCTTTGGTCTAAGCCCAGAGGGCATGATTTGATGTAATCACAAAATTCGAAATCCCCGGCCCAGACCCGGCAAATACGGATATGGCCATCTCAACAGGAACTGGTGCGGGTATCAAATTCCTAACCTGCTCGTTATGTCGCGCCGGGGCAGGCCGAATGTCGAAATACGAAACAAATCCAAATGTTCAAAATACGAATGACTCAAACAAGAGAGGACCAGGTTTATTTTCGGTTTGTTTCAGATTTTGGTCATTGTTGTTTTGATATTGTTTCGGCCCGCCCTGGCGCGACATTCTCGATACAAAAAAGAGTTCTAATCGGAGCATGAATTCCCAATCTCGACAGAGTTTCTCTTCTTGCCTGGTCTGGGCCAGGGATTTCGCATTTCGTGCTTCGAATTTAATACCTTCTCACTTCCGCAGGCTTAGCCGATTGTCTCTGACCTAGCCCTGAGGACCAGGGTTCATAAACTGCACTGAACGCCATGCACAGTCAACCTGCACACATTATTATATATCCATCCGTTGCACTTATTGCAACCCTGGCCATTGTACCCTGATTCACCATCAAGACATCATCTGCTGCGTTACCCTCATCCCTCGTCACTGCGGCGTACCAGCCTGTACGCCTCATTCCTCGGGATATCGGAAGCCTTGCATCTGATGCCTTCCTGGTGATCAGGAATCCTGTCCAACCGTTTGATTCAATTCAATGAATCCAAATCAGACGGTGGATCTAGGATGCACGGGCTATTGTGTTGACTCACCGGAGCATTTGATCTAGAGTGGCTTCCATTATAGCAAAATCTCTATAAAAAACAAGGAGTAATGGATGGTTTCCCGCTTGGAGATCACTCTGAAGGATACGCTTACGGATGCCGAGGGCGCCGGCATCGCCGGCAAGGCTCGCGATTACCTTGGGTTGGATGTGAATTCCGTTCGGGTCATTCGCGTTCTGACCATTGACGCAAACCTGGACCAAAGTCAACTGGAAGCCGTCCGCACCCGGATCTTCACCAATCCCGTGACAGAAGAATCCTCCTGTACACCCGTGGCTCGGAATTTTGATTGGCTGATCTGGGTCAGCTTCCGCCCGGGCGTGCGCGACACGGCGGGCAGCACTGCGGCCGAGGCGATAGAGGACCTTTTAAAAATAAAGCTTCAACCCGGTGAAGCCGTTTACACCTCGAGGCTCTACGCAGTCACCGGCGGGATAAGCGGAGCCGAAGCCCACACTCTCGCGAGCGAAATTCTGGCCAATGATATTATTCAGCAGTGGAAGGTGTTCAGCCCTGGGGAATGGGCAAGGGATGAGGGCATTGGCAACACCGTCCCAAAGGTGATCCTCAACCACGAGCCCAGAGTCTCGACCATAGCCATCGGGAGCGATGATGCTCTGCAGCAAATTTCCAAGGAACGAAACCTCGCTCTCCGGGAAAGTGACATTCCTGTCATTCGGCGGTATTTCCTGAGAAAGGACATCCTGGCGGACAGGCTTGTCCTGGGGCTCTCCCTTCCCACCGATGTGGAATTGGAATACATCTCTCAGTCCAGAAGCGATCACTGCAATCACAACACCTTTCGCGGCCTTTTCAGGTACAGGGATCTGTCGACCGGTGAAGGAGAGATCGTCGACAACCTGTTCAAGACCTGCATCGAAGCCCCCACCCTTGAAATCAAGGATCAAAAGGATTGGGTTGTCTCCGTGCTGTGGGACAATGCCGGTGTCGCACGATTCGATGACCACAGTTATTACGTCATTACCGGGGAGACCCACAACAGCCCATCGAACATGGAAGCCTATGGGGGATCGCTGACAGGAATCGTGGGCATCTACCGGGATCCCATGGGCACCGGAAAAGGCTCAAAGCTTGTTCTTGGAACCTATGGATTCTGCGTCGGGCCGAGAAATTACCAGGGGGAACTCAAGCCCCGCCTTCATCCAAGGAGGCTCCTTGACGGCGTCATCGAGGGGGTCAAAGACGGCGGCAACAAGAGCGGCATTCCCACCCCTTTCGGCCAGCTTCTTTTTCACGAAGGGTACATGGGCAAGTGCCTGGTGTTCGTCACCGCATTGGGGATCATGCCTTCCACGATCGGGAAAGAAAGCAGTCACCTCAAGCACACCAGTCCAGGCGACCTGATCATCATGTCTGGAGGTAGGGTCGGCAAGGACGGCATTCACGGTGTTACGGCCTCATCCGAAACCTACACCGAACACACTCCCGCAGGACATGTTCAGATCGGAGACCCCTACACTCAGAAAAAGATGCACGATTTTCTGATCGAGGCTCGTGACGAAGGCCTCGTCGCCTTCATCACCGACAACGGCGGTGGCGGTCTTTCCTCCTCCATCGGTGAATCCGCCCGGTTCAGCAACGGCGCCAGGGTCGACCTTGACAGGGTCCCTCTGAAATACGAAGGTCTGGACCAGTGGGAAATCTGGATCTCCGAGTCCCAGGAAAGGATGACCGTCGCTGTAAAGCCCGAACACCTCGACCGTTTTATGGCCCTCTCCGCAAAACATGCCGTGGAGAGCACGGTCATCGGGGAGTACAATGATTCGGGGTATCTCAAGCTGGACTACAAAGGCAAGACTTGTGCTCTCATACGGATGGATTTTCTCCAGTCCGAATTCCCCCAGTGGGAATTCGATGCGGAATGGCTTCCTCCTGCAATGAGAGGCCTTCACGAGCCCGTTCTTCGCGAACCCAAGAACCACGGACTCCTTCTCAAAAACATGCTTTGCCGCCCCAACCTGTGTTGCAGAAACTGGATCGCGCGCCAGTACGACCATGAAGTCCAAGGCGGAAGCGTGATCAAACCCCTTGTGGGGAAAGGCCGCGACATTCCGAACGACGCTGTTGTGTTCCGGCCGATTCTCGAGTCCTCTAGGGGGCTCGCGGTCAGCCAGGCCTTGAACCCCTTCTACTCTGAGATCGACACCTATCACATGACCGCAGTCACCATTGACGAAGCGGTCAGAAGAGTTCTGTGCGTCGGAGGCGACCCCGGCCACCTTGGGGGCGTTGACAATTTTTGCTGGCCCACCATCCTCTACAACCCTGTGGAGAACCCGGACGCCAAATACAAGGCGGCCCAGCTCGTGAGGTCAAACCGGGCCTTGAAGGACTTCTGTCTTGCCTATGGCATCCCGCTTCTCTCCGGCAAGGACAGCATGTACGTCGACGGCCTCCTGGAAGGCCCTTTTGGGGAACGCCGAAAGGTGTCGGGTCTGCCCACCCTTCTTTTTACCGTTTCGAGCGTGATTCCTGACATCAGGGCATGCGTCACCATGGATGCCAAATGCGCGGAGGATTTGATATACATCCTGGGTGAGACCAGAAACGAACTGGGCGGCGGCGAGTATTACCAGCTCATGGGAAAAGTGGGGCTCCTTGTTCCGGAGGTCAACTCACAGGTTTCCCTGGCTCTTTATCGCGCCTTTCACGAAGCGCTGATGAAGGGGCTGGTCGCTTCAGCCCACACCGTCGCCAGAGGAGGACTCGGGGTGCACCTGGCCCTGGTGGCCATGGCGGGCGACCTGGGAATGGAAGTCGATCTGAATGCGGTTCCTGTTGCCGAACCCCTTTCCGACTCGACCGTCCTGTATTCGGAGTCGGCAGGCCGATTCATCGTCACGGTGGACCCGCAAAAAAAGCAGGCCTTTGAGGCCCATTTTTCGGGCATGCAGATGGGCTGCATCGGGAGGACCACGGAGTCGCCCTCTTTCAGAGTAAGAGGTCGCAAAGGGGATTGGATCATAGAAGAGGACATCCAGGAATTGAAGGAGTGGTGGAAGAAGCCTTTCGGACACCTGGTATGATTCACCGCAAAGATCGCCGAGAACGCAGAGGATTATAAATCAGAAAAAGACTATTTTTGGATCCACCCCTGAATAAACACCCTCTGCACTCCTTGCGTTCTCTGCGGTGAAAGTCTTTGGAGGCATGGCATGAAGTCTGTTAAGGCCCTTGTTCTAACCGGTTACGGTCTCAACTGCGACTATGAGACGGATTTCGCTCTCAGGCGCGCAGGCGCGCAATCCCGCCGGGTTCACCTGAATGATCTGATCCAGGGCAATGAAAATCTTGACACTTATCAGATCCTGGTTTTCGGAGGAGGTTTCAGCTGGGGCGACGATCACGGCGCAGGTGTGCTCTTTGCCGCCAAGATGGAGTTCAACCTGGCGACCCAGCTTGAACGGTTCATTCATTCGGGCGGACTCGTCCTCGGCATCTGCAACGGCTTTCAGGCCTTGGTCAACCTTGGGCTCCTGCCGGCGCTCGACAGGAATTACAAGGAACGCCGTGTCGCTCTTATCGCCAACAGTTCCGGCAATTTTATCGACACGTGGGTCGCTATGCAGGTCAATCCGCAATCGCCCTGCGTGTTCACAAAGGGGACGTCCTGGATCGAACTCCCTGTGCGCCACGGTGAAGGCTTGTTTTACGCCTCACCTGAGGACATGGCCGCTCTTTTGCAGCAAAACCAGGTTGTGCTTCAGTATGCGGATGGAAGGGGAAACCTCGCAAAGGGATCATGGCCCCTCAACCCCAACGGCTCAGTGAACGACGTGGCAGGAATCTGCGACCCCACAGGCAGGATCTTCGGACTCATGCCCCATCCCGAAGCGTTCAACCATTTCACGAACCACCCGGACTGGACGCGAAAGAAAGAACTCCTTGCCAGGCAGGGGCTGGAAATCGCAGATGAAAGCGGAGAGGGCCTGCAGATCTTCCGGAACGCGGTGGACTTCATCCGCCAGGAAAACTGATCTACCGCAGAGAACGCCAAGACCGCAGAGGATTTATTCGTCAAGGTCCATAACAATGCGGCGCAATCCGTTCTTCAGCACTCTCACATTGAAATTGATGATAAGCCCTACTTTGCAACCTGACAGCTTAAGGTATGAAAGAAGTTGAGCCTCATGGATCTTCTCAAGCCTCTCAACAGCCTTCAGCTCATTTATATCGCGCGACTTCGCATCAATCATCAGGGTAGATCTCTTTGCTTCTTCGTTTTTTTTCTTACAATACCTGCTCTTCTCTGCGGTCTCTGCGCTCTCTGCGGTAAATGCTAAAAGGGCAGCGTGAGCGAGTAGGCATAGGCGCCCCGCTTTACCACGATGTTGAGAGATGAAAGATGATGGGACTGACTGACGACATCCTTGAAATCATCCGTCCCTGTCATGGGCCGATTGTTGATCTGCAAAATCAGATCCCCTGACGTCAACCCGATTCGACCGGCCTCGGAATTCGGTTTGACTTCCTCGATCAAAATACCCGCTTGGCCTTTCCGGCCCCGGTCGCCAATTTTGATCCCCAGACGACGATAAAAAAGTTCAGGGGCAAGGTCCGGAGGGAAAAAGGACGCTTCAAGTGGCAGAGTGATTTCCTTGCCTTTGCGCAAGACCTTGAAAGTGAATGGTTGCGTCACAGTGTACTCCGCCAGTGTCTGATGATACGCTTCGGGCGAATCGAGCGGAATTCCCTCCAGGCTGAGGATCACGTCTCCCCTTTTGAACCCTGCCCGGTCTGCGGGACCGCCTTCGTACACATCGCTCACGAGAACGCCCATTTTCCCCTCAGGCACTTGAAAATGCTCCTTCAGATCCCCTGTCAGCTCTTGAACCTCCAGGCCAATCCAGGGAGGGCGAACCTCACCGGCCCTGAGCAGTTCCTTTACAATCCTCTTTGCCTTGTTGATGGGAATCGCAAATCCTATGCCCTGAGCCTTCTGGTAAATCGCCGTGTTGATCCCAATCACATCGCCGTCGATATTGAGCAGCGGACCGCCGCTGTTCCCGGGGTTGATCGAGGCGTCGATTTGGATGAAATGTCTGTACACCCGATCTTCCGCCCGCACCGAACGGTCGAGGGCGCTCACAACACCGGTCGTGACCGTGTGGGTCAAGCCAAAGGGATTGCCGATAGCAATCACCGTTTCCCCGATCATGAGATCGTCGGAATCGCCGAGCTTTGCCTCGGGCAGTTTTCCCTTTGCGTCGATCTTGATCACGGCGAGATCGGAGCGGGGATCGGATCCAAGGCTCTTCCCCAGGTATTCCTTCTGATCGGCAGCAATCACTTTGATCTCCGAAGCCCTGGCCACTACGTGATGGTTGGTAACGATGTATCCATTGCTCCCGTCAATAACGACCCCGGACCCCAAGCTTGTGCGCTGGTATTCCCTGGAAAAAAACTCGGGGAAAAAATCCCTGAAAAAGTCGTCCCCCCCGAAGGGAAAGAAAGGACTCACCCTTTCCTGAACCACCGTGCTGATGTTGACGACAGCCGGGCTTACCTTTTCCACCGCAATGACCACCGGGGTGCGGCGCTGGGAAGCTTCGGCAAGGGGGTATAAGGTCAATAACGCCACCAAGACTGGGAGATGCCTGAATTTCATAAATTGTCCTTACATGGAAATGTCATTCGCCATTTGTCCGTGGTCCATTGTCCATTGTCCGTGGTCATTGGCCGCAGGTTGCGCTTTGCAGGTCGCATGTTGTCATTGGCGAGTTGTCCGTTGTCAATCGTCCGTTGGGCGTGGCAAGTTGTCTGTTGTGGGTTGCTCGTTGTTAGAAGCCCCATTAGTAACCCATCACGAAAACACGAAATGACGAAAGAAGAGGGTTTCATTGACTCCCTCGCCCTTTTTCGTGTTTTCCATTTTTCGTGCTTTCGTGTTTAAGGTTTTGCTTCTCTCAGGAACTCTCCCACGATGTCGATCAGCTCTTCTTCGTAGCCGGAATAAAAATGATCGGCCCCTTGAATAACACGAAAAAGGGCCTGATCGTTCCACTTGGGGAGCATTTTTTCCACTTTCCTGTAATCGGCAATCTCATCCCTCGTGCCGCAAATGACCAGTCGAATCTTTGGGCTGTGTCCGAGGAAGTCGAAGTCAATGAAACTTACAGGAGGCGAGACCATGATCAGCCTGTCGGCCTTTTCAAATTTCCCGAGGCCCAGGGCATTCACCCACGCGCCGAATGAGTAGCCCGCAAGATCCATGTGCTTTTTCCCCAGCGTTTGAAGAGCCGCCTTGACATCCTCCTGCTCACCAACCCCGTTCCCGAAAGTCCCCTCGCTGCTTTCCACGCCCCTGAAATTGAACCTGAGGGTGCTGTAGCCTTCATCCTGATAGGCATGCACGACGGCCCTGACAACGTTGTTGTGCATCGTGCCGCCGTAAAGAGGGTGAGGGTGGGAAACCACGACCCCCTTTTCGCCTCGGGAATCAGCAAGCAAGCCTTCTATTTTCAATCCATCCGCCGCAAATGAAACTCGTTCTTCAGCCATTCAAGTAACCTCATCTTCATTGCACCAAGTCCTGATACCTTTCTAGCTTGTCCCCGGTTTTCCTGTCAAGCGGGACCTGGCCGCAGCTTTTCCGGGCCTCCTTTCCTGCCACCCTCTTTTCTCTTTCGCCCAAATAGAGTATACCTGCCGAAAATCACATCTTATTAAGGAGGGAAATCATGAAAACCAGAGGTATATTGCTCCTGGCCGCGCTTCTTGTTGTCCTGATATCCAGCCGGGCTTTCGGCGATGAAGTCCTGCTCAAGAATGGGGACCGCCTCACCGGAAAAGTGATATCCCTGGAACAGGGAATACTCCTCTTCAGCACAACCTACGCGGGGGACATTCCCGTTCAATGGGAAGAGATCGCGAACCTCAAAACCGAAGAACCCGTCAAGGTTGTTCTGAGCGATGAAACAACGGTGCAGGGCCTGGTTCTGCCCGGTGAAGGGGGTACGATCAGTGTCAAGGCTGAAATGCTCGACGAGCCTGTGAGGACGGACCTTGCAAATGTGACCTTCATCAACCCGAAGCCGCCGCTGACCACGACCCTCAGGCTCAATTTGGGGGCCAGCTTTGCATCCGGCAACACGGACAGGGAAGATCTTTATGCGGACGGTGAATTTGTCGTCCGCACAGCCCAAAATCGTTACACCATTGGAGGCTTGTACCGGCGAGCCGAAAGCGAAAGTGTGAAAACCGAGGACAAGACTCTGGGGTACATGAAATATGATCACTTTTTTACGGAAAAGTGGTATGGTTATGCCAACGCCTCCGCTGAAAGGGATGAGTTTAAGGATCTCGATCTCAGGTACAACCTGGGCGTGGGCGCCGGTTACCAGTTTATTGAGTCCGAGCGCACCAATCTCTCCCTTGAAGGTGGTGTGAGCTACGTGAACGAGAGCTATATCGTTGCCGACGACAACAGTTTTACGGCAGGCAGATGGGGACTCAGGTTCGACCATTTCCTTTTGCCCAAATCCCTTCAGTATTTCCTTTACCACACAGGCCTCCAGAGTCTTGAGGACTCGGAAGATCTCCTTCTTTTCACCCAGACTGGATTCCGCGTTCCCTTTTACAAAAACTTGAACTTTACCGCCCAAATGAACTGGGAATACGACAAGAGCCCGTCTCCCGGGAAGAAGGAAAGTGACTACACCTACATTTTCTCTGTCGGATATCAGTGGGCAAGATGATTTTTTCGAGTTTTCGCCAGATTTTCCATTGCTTGTCGGCCGTATGGTGCAGGGACATTCAACGATCTTAGGAGGAAAGGAGAACCGCCATGTTAAAGGAATTCAAAGAATTTGCGATGCGAGGCAACGTTGTGGACATGGCCGTAGGCATC
>JAWOJI010000224.1:0-4566 GCA_046481735.1 Desulfatiglandales bacterium
GATATAGGGCTGTGAAATGGTCTGGCCGAATCCGATGGGGAGAGGGTGATCCCCGTAGGCGCGGGGAAGCTGCTCGGCATTCACGAAGAGATGTCGAGGAACGGTGCGCATGGCGGAAAGGACAGGTTTGTCTTTCACAGGGTCTCTGTAGTCGGGCGGTTCCTGTATCTGCCGTCGCACCATCTCTTCACGGAGAGTGCGAAAGCGCTCCTCTGCAGGATCTGCGGTCCATGCTGCTACCGGTGCGGCAAGGGAAATGGAAAGAATTCCCATCAAAACCGATGCCCAAACCCTTCTCTTCATGTTTCCTTCCCCGGGTTGTCCCGTGATGGATGCCTGTCCCTTCATTGTGATTGCAAGGGGAAGGCTTGTCAACTTCGGCGCCGGTCTACCCACTTGAAAATCATCCTCAATCGGCGTACATACAGGAAGGCACACGGCTCAAGGCACAAGGCGCACGGAATACCATTTCTTATATGTCTTGGCCTTGCGCCTCGCATCTGAAGCTTTTTACTGTGCCGTCCTGATTGTCGACTTTTTACAAATTCATCAAATTTGAATTTCGAAAAGCCGCCAACCTGTTACGATGGAGCCGGGATTGTTTACCGGAGCGGATGCAAATGATTCCCACCGTTGATCAGTGCCTTGCACTCATGGAAGAATACGATATGCTCGAGAACATCAGGGCACACTCCCTGGTCGTGGAAGAAGTGGCCTCGCTTCTGGCTCGCAGTCTGCGGGAAGCCGGACAGGGCGTGGCGCTCGAGAAGGTCTCCGCAGGGGCCCTGCTGCACGATATTGCGAAGACGGAATGCCTCAGGACAAAAGAGGATCACGCAAGAAAAGGGAAAAAGATCTGCCTGGACCATCAGCTTCACGAGATTGCAGACATTGTGGCCGAGCATATCGTCCTTGCGGACTTTGATTCCAATCACCGGGTCTTGGAGAAGGAAATCGTTTACTATGCCGACAAGAGGGTGAAGCACGATGAGGTCGTCAGTCTCGAGGAGCGACTCGAATACCTTTTGGATCACTACGGAAGGAATGAAAAACCGCTCTGCGATTTGATTCGAAAGAATTTCAGCGTCTGCAAAGGGGTGGAGAGAAAGATCTTTTCCCTGCTTTCCTTTCACCCCGAAGACATCGCTCTGCTGATCGGGCGGCAGGCCGAGACGGATGAGACAAGCCCTTAAAGAGGTGACGAAAAGAGATGTCCATCCGGTTCATTGCAAGGGATCTGTATCGGCTGCAGCGGGAGGTGGAGAACCTCGAGACGCTTCTGAAAAACGCCTCGCCAAGGGACAGAGACGATATGGAGAACCGTCTCTACCGGCTGCGAGCGGAAAGGGATCATCTGCGGGCCATCCTGGAAGCCAAGAAGGAGCCCCCTCCTTATCGCAGACCGAAATAACAAACGGCTACTCTTCCTTGAATCCCCAGTAAGGATAATCGAGAAGGTAATCTGCCACCTTCCCCGGACTGTTCTCCCTGCTCGCCACCAGCCAGAGGGTGCTTTTTCTCGTCCAGGAGGAAAATGGATCCAGGGGGTCCCAACCGGGGGCGAGAATCATGGCGTTGTCCGCGCTGTATTCGATATCCCCGGACTCCTTGAACGATCCAAGATCCGGCTTTTCATCGTAGCGCCCTTCGAGGCTTCTTGCCAGTTCCGAAACGACCAGGAATCCGACCTCCTGCTCGTCCCGAACGGCCTCCATGTGGCGAAGCCACTCGTCAATGCCTGTTCTTCTCTCGGAGAGGTTCTTGAAGGGGAGCTTGTGCAGGCTGTCGACTACGACGAGGATCTTGTCCTGCCGAGTTTCGTGCTTTATGAACTCGATCTGCCTCCTCAAAGTGTCCGGACTGAGCTTTCGGTCCGTCACCACCCGGAAGTAGTGAAGGATTTCCCGGAGCGAGTCGATGGCGCAGTGAAGCCTCTCCGCCTTTTCTTTGGGAAGATCCCTGTGCCGCAGTTCCTCATCCGCGAGCCGGCTGAGCCGGCAAAGAGTCCTCGCATAGATCTTCTGGCGGCCGTTTTCAAAGTCATAGTAGATTACAGGAATCCTGTTTCGCGCCATTTCCGTGGAGATCTGCATAAAGAAACAGGATTTGCCGGCCTTGGGCTGTCCTCCCAGAATGTTGATTCCCTTGATGCCGCTGAGGGCCTGATCCAGCTTTTCAAAGCCGGTGCTCAGTCCGAGGAGGCTCTTCCCCATCTCCCTTTCCAGGTGGTCGATGAAGCGGAGGTGTTCTTTTTCGGCGGAAGAAAAGGGGGAAAAGGACTGGGATGCCCGAATCATGGTCGAAACGGCGGCCCTGAACTTCTTTCCCTTTTCCCTGGCCAAGTGGACGAGGGTGTATCCCCGCTTGAGCTGGGGGGGCCACTTCAAGATCCTTGCCTTGTAGCCGAGAGAGGTCGCGAGAGCGCGGGCCGCCATTTGGGCTTCGGGGGCGTGGTTCATGAGCAGGAAGACATGAGAGATCCGGGTGAGAACCCCGGGTTCAATCGCCTCAAGGCTGGAAAACCCGGGAACGGCCGCGCCGGGATAGCCCAACTCCTTAAGGGTGAGAAGGTTGTTCTCCCCGTCCACAAGAAACAGGGCGCCGTCCTCGCACCTTTGGATCTCCTGCATGTTGAAAATCCGGTGCTCCAATGAAAAGAAATCCTTGTCGCCGTGCCAGAACTGGTCCTCCTCGCGTTCCGGCATGACGCATCGCGCCGCATAGCAGTTGCCGTTTTCCAGGAAGTAAGGGTAGACAAGGTACCTGCCGTTGTACCCGATTCCCATTTCGTCGACCGTTGCCCGGGAAACTCCGAAACCCCCGAAGTAGGCGTACTGATCGTCTCCCATCAGGCTCCTGAATTTCTTGATTTCACTGTTGAGGTTCTTGCCGGGATAAACGATGTCGCGGGCGAGTTCCTCACGGTCCGGGTCGTAACCGGGGACTTTTCTTGGATCAAGGCCCATGATCCGGGCGAAATGAGGAGCAAACCCGCCGGGCCTGCACCGGCTCAGGCACCTAAAATAGCCTAAGAAGAAGCTCCCAGGGTCGAGATAAACCACCAGGGCGCCCCCTGGCCCTTTCTTTTCATCGGACCGGCAAAAAGGGCAGGGAGCCTTGAGGACGCTCTTTGTCTTCTTGGCTTCCTGCAGATGTTTCAGGTAGAATCTCTCGACGTCTTCCGGGCGAATCATGAACGCCTCCCTCCTCAAACCTGTGGTCTCCATTTAATTGGCACAACCACACTTATTTATGCTAACACACGCAAGGGAAACAAGCAAAACAAGGTGGAATGTCTTCGTGAGATATCCCCTTTCGAAAAAGGCCATGGCCTCCATTTCCGGAACGGTGTTTTTCGCGGTGTAAACGCTTTTGAACGATGCCAAGTTTTTTCTTGACACATAGTTATATTGTGGCTAGATTGTAATTACAAATTTCTGAATTTTCGACCGAGTAAAGTTCAAAATCGACAGTCAAATCAGCTTGTTCCTTTCCTTCATGACTTTGCGGTGCTCTTGGTCTTGGAATAAATGCCACGCAAAAAAAACACAATCGGCGAATTAAGGCACTTTCCTCCCCGTAAGAAAACGGCAAAGTAAGCCCGGAGAATGCGGCGAGGACAGGGTTGAGTTCGTGGATTCTTGAGCAAGGGGTAAGAAATGAGATACGCAGAAACAGGGTTTCATCTAGAAGTTGACCTGTCCCGGGGAAGCATCGATAGGGTGCCGTCCGATCCGAGATTAACCGAGCTTCATCTGGGGGGTCTGGGCACGAACGCCAGGCTCTTGTGGGACAGGGTTCCACCGGAAGTGGAGCCTTTTTCTCCTGACAATCTCCTGATCTTCGCCGCCGGACTTTTGTGCGGCACCCCTGCGCCCGGTGCGAATCGCACCATTGTTTCCACATTTTCCCCTCAGACCCTGATGATGGGCTATTCCATGATGGGGGGGTTTCTTGCCCCGGAGTTGAAGTATGCCGGTTATGACAAGGTGATCTTTCGGGGCAAATCCCCCAGCCTGGTCTACTTGTGGATCAACAACGACAAAGTGGAAATCCGGGATGCCTCCCATCTTCGCGGCAAAGGCGCTGTGGAAACCGCCGAGCTGATTCGACAGGAGTTGAAGGAGCCCAAAGCACAGGTGGCCGCCATCGGCCTGGCCGGCGAAAACCGGGTCTACATGGCATCCATCGAGCACGGCAGGTCCAGTGCCAGCCGACTGGGAATCGGCGCCGTCATGGGAGACAAAGGGCTGAAAGCGATTGCCGTCCGTGGAACCAAGGACATCAACATCGCCCGGCCCGATGAATTTCTGGAACTCTGCAATCACGTTCTGAAATACATCAAGGTCCGCGCCGCCAATCCCATTCCCGAGGTCATGCCCATTCTGGCAGGGCTGGGATCACCCCAGGAGATGGCCCATTGGGACGAGAAGTGGCACACCGAGAATTTCATGTGGGGAAACGCCCGCACCCGCAGAAAAGACTTCTGGAACAAGGAAGTGGACCTTCTTGACCCGGTCAATCTTGCGCATGCTGATCCGCAAGATATTCGCTACGTCTTCTCCA
>JAWOJI010000290.1:0-9417 GCA_046481735.1 Desulfatiglandales bacterium
ATTATAAATAGCTATTTTATTGACGCCCATGGAGAGGACTCTCGCTTTTTCTTGAATAGAGAAGGCCCCTGTGCTAGATAACCTTTGCAAATCGCTTTGCAGGGCATCCGCGCAGCACGGAAATTAGGATGGGACCCCATGAGTAATGTTGCAGGAGAGTGATTCGTTGGGAGGTAACTCAGCCATCAAAGCAAGCACGATGATCAGGAAGCTCACCTTTCCCGATCCTAAATTGATGGGGATGCTCTGTGGGGAGCACAACTGGCACCTGCGGATCTTGGAGAAGAAAATCGGTTTGACCCTGAATGTAAGAGGAAATGACGTGACCTTGCAGGGGAGTGATTGGGAGGTCGAGCTTGCCGAAAACGTGCTGGGCCAACTGTATGAGTTGATCGGCGCCGATTACCCTATCTTCGCAAATGATGTCGAGTTTGCCGTCCGAATTCTGAGCGCCGACCGGGCGGCTTCTCTCAAGAAAATCTTCATGGACAAGGTTTATGTTGCTTCAAACAAAACCACCATTGCACCAAAGAGCATCAATCAGAAGGCATATATCGATAGTATCCGCAGCTTTGATATTGTCTTTGGAATCGGTCCGGCAGGGACGGGAAAGACGTACCTTGCCATGGCGATGGCTGTCTCCTATCTTGTGAAAAAGGAGGTCAAGCGGATTGTTCTTACCAGGCCTGCGGTGGAAGCGGGGGAGCACCTGGGTTTCTTGCCGGGCGATCTTTACGAGAAGGTCAACCCTTATCTGCGGCCACTGTACGACGCACTGCACGACATGATGGATTTTGAGGGCGCCTCCCGCATGATCCAGAGAGGAGTCATCGAGGTGGCTCCCCTCGCTTTTATGCGGGGAAGGACGCTGAATGACTCTTTTGTGATTCTCGACGAAGCCCAAAACGCCACGACGGAGCAAATGAAGATGTTCCTCACGAGATTGGGTTTCAGCTCCAAGGCCGTGATTACGGGCGACGTCACGCAAACCGACCTTCCTGAAGGAAAGGTTTCAGGCCTCATAGAGGCGCGCAATATCCTGGAAGGCATCAAGGGTATACGGTTTATTTACTTCTCCCGAGAAGACGTGGTCCGCCACCCTCTGGTACAGGAGATTATTGATGCCTACGAAAGAAGGGAAAACCGGAAGCATCGAGAACCCGGAGGAAAGCCAAGCCTCTAGGAGGGGCTTTTGGATACTGTGATGCCTGATAAAGCCAATCTAAAACCTATCACCAGCCGGAAACCGGCAAAGAAATCCGACAAGGAATTCCTTCTGAAAGAGATGTTTTCCAGGATCGGCCGGGAGTGGTTTACGCCCCATCGATTGAAATGGATTATCGTTCTCGTCCTGAGCGTGACCATTTCCGTTCTCCTTTTCCCGAGCATTCTCATCAGGACCGCAGACTATCGCATCGGAGACGTAGCCGCAAGAGACATCAAGGCATCTCATGACTTTCTCATAGAGAACAAAGAACTCACGGAAAAGGACCGGGAAAAGGCAGTAAAAGAGGTGCTCGCCATCTATGATTTCGACAGCGCAGCTCTGAATTTGGTGCCCTCTATCAGGGAAGCTTTCGCTCAGAGCCGCGAGCAATTCAGTCAAGGTTTTGAATTTTACGACCAGCATCAAACCGACAAGGACCGCGGGGAAAGGATGTTTTTCCGGGGATCGGAAAGCTACGATTTTGCGAAGGAACGTTTCTTCGGCATCCTCGAAGTCACTCCGGATGACGAGCTGTTCGCGCTTTTGGCGGAGTCGGGCTTCCCCGTCGCTGCAGAAGAGGCGATTGTCGAACTTGTAACGGAAATATCTGAAAGAGGAATCGTTCCGAACAAGGCGATGCTCAGAAACCAGATCGAAAGAGGCGGCATTCTTCTCCATGAGCTCCACTCCAAGAAAGAGACCAAAGTTTCGGACGGCGAGCGTTTTTTTGACGTTGCCGGAGCAAGGACCTACGTGCGAAGCCAGGACAAGATGTTTCAGGAAAGGATGGGCTCTCCTGTTTTGGCTGAAGCGGCCCTCAGGCTCACCCAGCTCCTGATTCGCCCCAACCTCACCTACAACCAGCGGGAAACAGAGTCAAGAAGGGAACTGGCCAGGGATTCCGTAAAGCCGGTGTATTACAAAGTTAAAAAAGGGGAAATGCTGGTGAGGGAAGGGGAAAGAATCGGCCCTGAGCACCTTCTCAAACTCACGGAGGAAAACAAGTCCCTGCGCAGCATGAACCTGCTCGGCCGGGTGCCTGCGATGGCAATTCTTATCGGCGTTCTGCTCTCCGTGCTCTATATCGTCGGCGCTCAGTCCTTGAAAAAGGATACCAGGGATCTGCTTTTTGCCGGCCTCACAATTCTTTTTCTGTTCCTTTTCATGTGGACCCATAATTTTGTTGCAGAAGAAGTGGCAAGAGGCTTTCCCCTTTTTACCACCACGGCTCTGCTCTTTGCGATGCCTGTTGCTTTCGGTACGATGCTGATTTCCATTTTCCAGGGAATGGGAGTGGCGGTAGTCGCCTCCTTGACCATCGCTGTGCTTGCCTCCCTCCTGACCGACGGCCGTTCGGAGTTTTTCATCTACTTCTTTATCAGCAGTGTTGCTGCAGCCTACGGGGTAAGAAACTGCAACGAGAGAGCGGTTCTGATTAAAACAGGGCTAATGGTGGGTCTCATCAACGTTTTGCTGACTCTCGCAATCCAGACCATCTACGGTTCGTTTTACAGCGTTGACACGATCGTTGCAGCAACCGCAGGCTTCACCGGGGGGCTCCTCGCCGGGATCATCGCCACAGGGTTTCTACCCCTCATCGAGATCTCCTTCGGGTTCACCACGGACATAAAGCTTCTGGAGCTCGGCAATCTGGATCAGCCTCTCCTGCGAGAACTCATGGTGCAGGCGCCGGGAACTTATCATCACAGTGTCATTATCAGCAACATGGTGGAAGCCACGGCAAAAGCGATCCATGCCAATCCTCTCCTGGCAAAGGTCAGCGCCTACTACCATGACATCGGCAAGATCAAGAAGCCGCTCTACTTCATAGAAAACCAGATGGGGGGTGAAAACAAACACGAAAAGCTGGCCCCCTCCATGAGCAGCCTCATTCTCATCTCCCACGTTAAGGACGGCGTGGAGCTGGCCAGAGAAAACAGGCTCGGCAGGGAGATCATCGACATCATTCAGCAGCACCATGGCACCAACCTCATCTCCTACTTCTACCACAAGGCCCAGGAGAGGATGCTCACCAAGAGCGGAAAGGTGACGGACGTCAAGGAGCAAGATTTTCGTTACCCCGGGCCGAAACCTCAAACCAAGGAGGCTGGGCTGGTCATGCTGGCAGACATGGTGGAAGCAGCCTCCAGATCCCTCATTGATCCAACCCCCGCCCGGATTCAGGGAATGGTGCAGAAAATCATCAACAAGGTTTTTTCTGATGGTCAACTTGACGACTGTGAACTCACCTTGAAGGATCTCCATGAAATTGCCAGAGGTTTTAACAAAACCCTGAGCGGGATCTTCCACCAGCGCATCGAATATCCCGACATCGCAGCCAAAGGTCCAAAGAAGGTAAGAAATGGAAATACAGATCAGCTCCCATCGGAGGATTCCGGGCCTAAAAAACCAGACGATAAGGCAGAAGCTGAAAAAGGTCTTAGGAGGCTTGGACTTACCTGATGTCGAGTTGAGCATCCTGCTCACGGATGACGCCGCCATCTCGGATTTGAATCGGCGCTACCTCGGCAGAGAGGGACCTACCAACGTCCTCGCTTTTCCCATGGGCGAAAACCGTTTTTCTGAAGAAACGCTGATCCTCGGTGATGTGGTGGTTTCCGTGGACACGGCCATGGAAGAATCCAACCAATCGGGCGAGCCTCTGGAGTCGACGGTATTCCGCCTCCTCGTTCATGGGGTGTTGCACCTGTTGGGTCACGATCATGAGAGATCCCCGAGAGAGGAGCGGCGGATGCGAGCTGAAGAAGAAAGGCTCCTCAAGCTCAGCTCGGGAGACTGACATAGAATAATAGGAGGTTGACTGAATGGCCCGCCTTGCTGTGAACATTGACCATGTGGCTACACTTCGCCAGGCAAGAGGCATCCATGAGCCGGACCCTGTTCTGGCCGCCGGAATCGCGGAACTGGCCGGAGCAGAGGGGATCATCTGCCATCTAAGGGAGGACCGGCGACATATTCAGGACCGAGACCTTCACCTGCTTCGTGAGGTTGTGAAAACAAGACTCAATCTGGAAATGGCGGCGGTCCCGGAAATGGTTCGCATCGCAAAAGCCGCCAAACCGGACCTCGTGACTCTCGTCCCGGAAAAAAGGGAAGAGCTGACGACCGAAGGAGGACTGGATGTCAAATCAAGGCCTGATCATTACAAGAAAGTGATCAGGCAACTCAAGGAAAAGGACATTCATGTCAGCCTGTTTCTTGATCCCGATCCGGAGCAAATCGAGATCGGACACAGAATTGGAGCCGACGTGGTCGAGATCCATACGGGACACTATGCCGAGGCAAGGACGGAGTCCGAAAAGCTGAGGCAGTTCGACCGCATCTCAAAGGCCGCCGGCCAAGCATTCAATCTTGAGCTCGGCCTGAGCGCAGGTCATGGGCTAAACTACGTGAACATAAAGCGATTCAAGGCAATCACAAGAATCGAGGAATACAGCATCGGGCACAGCATCGTGAGCAGGTCCGTCTATGTAGGATTCGAACAGGCAGTGAGGGAAATGATCGAGTTGATTAAGGACTTCTAGGGGCTATGATCTTCGGCGTGGGTATTGATCTTGTAAACATCCCCAGGATGGAAGCGGCCTTGAACCGGTGGGGGGACCGATTTCTGAGGAGGGTTTTCACCGAACAAGAGGTTGAGATTTGCTTTCAAAGGGCTTATCCGGCGGCATCCTTCGCCCTTCGATTCGCCGCCAAGGAAGCCTTCTCAAAGGCCCTCGGGTTGGGCATGCGGAAGGGAATCCGCTGGCGGGACATCGAGGTGCTGCACCTCCCCGGAGGAAGACCGACCCTCAACCTGAAGGGCCGCTCCTCTGAAACCTGCAAAGAAAAGGGAATTACACGGCTCCACCTGAGCCTTACCGATGAAGGCGACTACGGAGCAGCCGTGGTGATCCTGGAGGAAAAGGATGAGACTGGTAAAGGCCTCTGAAATGCAGGAAATGGATCGCTTCACCATCGAGGAAGTGGGGATTGCAGGCGCCGTTCTCATGGAGAATGCGGCGCGGGGGGCGACCCGGGTTTTTTTGGAGCATTTCGATCCACCACCAAACTCACGGATTCTTTTCCTCTGCGGTAGCGGAAACAACGGCGGCGACGGCTGCGTCATGGCACGCTATCTTCACCAAAGAGCTTTTGGGGTCTCTGTCCTGGTCCTGTCCGAATTGAAAAAGATCGCGGGGGATGCTTTCACGAACCTCAGAATCATTCAGCGCATGGGGGTTGACGTAAGAGAAGTGGCCGGCCCCGAGCAGTGGGCCGACTGCCGCGGAATTTTGGAGGATGCAGATTTTATCGTGGACGGCATTCTGGGCACAGGCTTGAATTCGACCGTCAAAGGATTCTACCGACGGGTGATCGAAGAGGTGAACGCTTCCCCGAGGCCCGTAATGGCCATTGACATCCCTTCGGGCCTTCATGCAGACTCCGGCGCCGTGATGGGGGCGGCTGTCCGGGCCGACGTGACCGTCACTTTCGGCTTTCCCAAGCTCGGCCAGTTGCTGTTTCCCGGCGCCGGGCTGGTTGGGCGACTTGTCAGAATCGACATCGGTATCCCAGGAAACGCATCTGAACGGTTTCCGGAGGAGCATCGAGTGATAGAAGCGCGGGACATAAGTGAAGCCCTCCCCAAAGAAGAACCGGATGTTCACAAGGGGACCAGGGGTCATCTTCTGGTCCTTGCCGGGTCACCCGGGAAAACAGGCGCTGCTGCTCTAACTTCCCTGGCTGCCCTGAGGGCCGGGGCAGGTCTCGTAACCCTGGGTGTTCCCAGAAGCCTGAACCCTATCCTCGAGAGCAAGTTGACCGAGGCCATGACCCACCCCTTGCCTGAGACAGAGTCCGGGACCCTCTCCCTTGAAGCCGAGGGAGAGATCCTGCAACTCCTTGAGGGGAAGAGCGCACTCGCGGTCGGACCTGGTCTTTCGACCCACAAGAACACGGTGCTTCTTGTCAGGCGTCTTGTCTCCCTTTGTCCCGTACCCATCGTCATTGATGCAGACGGGTTGAACGCCCTTGCAGGAGACCTCGCTCCGCTTCATTCGCGACAGGGCCCGGCGATTCTCACGCCCCATCCGGGTGAAATGGCCCGGCTCGCGGGACTCAGGAACTCGGAGGTGCAGGCGGATCGTGTCGGCCTGGCTGCCCGATTCGCCCAAGACCACAGGTGCTATTTGGTGTTGAAGGGCGCCCGAACCATCCTTGCCGAACCCGACGGTCGCATCCATGTGAACCCCACGGGCAACCCGGCCCTCGCAAGCGGAGGGTCCGGTGATGTGCTGACCGGGCTTTTGGGCGGGTTTCTGGCCCGCGGCATGCCCCCGGGGAAAGCCGCCATGTGCGGGGTTTACCTGCATGGGTTGTCAGCGGATCTCCTTGCCGAAGAGATGGGGAAGGCCGGCGTTTTGGCAGGAGACCTAACCGAGGTAATTCCCTCCCTGATGGCTGCTGTTTCGGCGAGGGAATGGCCGCTTCAAGCAGCGCCCATGGAGAAGGATTTCTACTACCCTCTCTAATCGTTACAGCCTTGCCACAGAGTTTTTCTTTATGAGCCGGATGGATGATTTCACCATTGTTACCGAGTCGGCCAACGAGACGATTGAGCTGGGTACGACCCTTGGCGCCTGTTTGAAGCAGGGCCACGTGGTGGCCCTGAAAGGCCATCTCGGAAGTGGCAAGACCTGTTTCACCAAGGGCATCGCACGAGGCCTCGGTATCGGCCCAACGACCATCATTACGAGCCCTTCCTTTGCCCTTGTCAACGAGTACCCCGGCAAAACGACCCTCTTTCACATCGATGTGTACCGGTTGGAAACCCTCTCGGAATTGCTCGGAGCGGGAATCGACGAATACTTGCACAGCCCAGGTGTGGCGGTTATGGAGTGGGCCGATCGGTGGCCGGAAATCCTGCCCGATGAGGCGATTGAGGTCGAGCTGTTTATTCTTGATGAAAGCTCAAGAAGGATAACCCTTTCAGGCGGGCGAGGGAAAGCCGCTGCCGTTGTGGAAGCCGTAAGAAAAGCCTGGGAGAGCTGATTTTTCATACTTTTCCACTCTTGTTTCCTTCCCTTGTATTTGCTATTCTACCCGGAACGTTGTATCCCTTTGCCGGTTTCCAAAAGCCGTGAGGATCATGGTTCCCATGCTTGAGCCGACAGGGGGGGGATGCAAGGAAGGGAGAAAGGGTTAACAGGTGACGTATGGCGCTTGTTGTACAGAAATACGGAGGCACCTCCGTCGGCAGCATTGAAAAGATAAGGAACGTCGCTCAAAGGGTTCTTGAATATCATAAAGAGGGCAACCAGCTCGTAGTCGTCCTGTCCGCAATGGCGGGTCAGACCGATGGATTGATCAAACTTGCCCGGCAGGTGTGCGAGGATCCGGACCCGAGAGAGCTGGATGTGCTCATGGCCACAGGAGAACAGGTCTCGGTGGCCCTTTTCGCCATGGCCGTCAAATCCATGGGCTGCGAGGCTCGCTCCCTTCTCGGGTTCCAGGTGGCGATTCACACGGACCAGGTTTACGGCAAGGCCAGAATTCATGACATCAACACCGGCAGAATCACGAGGGAACTGGATAAGGGCAGAATTCTGGCGGTTGCAGGATTTCAGGGCCTGGACGAGAAAGGGAACATCACCACCCTGGGACGAGGGGGTTCCGATACCACGGCTGTGGCTCTTGCCGCCGCCCTCAAAGCGGATGTCTGTGAAATCTACACCGACGTCCCCGGCGTTTTCACCACAGACCCCAACATCTGCCCCAAGGCAAGAAAAATGGAATACGTCTCCTACGACGAGATGCTCGAATTGGCGAGCCTTGGGGCCAAGGTTTTGGAAATTCGGTCCGTGGAGTTCGCCAAAAAGTACAACGTACCCATTCATGTCAGATCAACCTTTTCCAGAGAAAGGGGAACTATGGTCGTTTCTGAAACCAAGGATATGGAGAAGGTCCTCGTTTCCGGCGTCGCTTACAATAAGAACGAAGCCCGGATCACCGTAAGGAAGGTGCCTGACCGGCCCGGCACAGCGGCCCTGATCTTTGAGCCCATGTATACCGCAGGCATTGTGGTGGACATGATCGTTCAGAACACGAGCGAGGACGGGATCACGGACCTGACCTTTACGGTTCCAAAAGTCGACTTTCATAAGAGCCTCAAGCTGGTAAGCGAAGTGGCCAAAGAAATCGGTGCTGAAAAAGTCCTCGGAGACGAAAATATCGCCAAGGTTTCCATTGTCGGAGTGGGCATGCGGAACCATGCGGGGGTGGCTCAGAAAATGTTCCGGGTCCTGGCGAACGAAAACATCAACATCACGATGATCAGCACCTCTGAAATCAAGATATCCTGTGTGATCGAAGACAAGTACACGGAACTCGCGGTCCGGGTGCTTCATGAAGCCTTTGGCCTTGAAAATGGTCCCTCCGAGGATT
Organism: Desulfatiglandales bacterium; assembly: GCA_046481735.1. GTDB lineage: Bacteria > Desulfobacterota > DSM-4660 > Desulfatiglandales > HGW-15 > JAFGDM01. The sequence goes on from JAWOJI010000290.1 coordinate 8,654, forward strand.
GCTGAGAGAACCTCGGCCATTCCGATCCTGGTTCTCATCCTTCTGGGGTTTCATTGCCTGAAGCCGTCTCCAAGCTCGCTGTCCCTCACTGCCCTTCCTTGCCGAGAGCCGACTTACGTGCAGGTGGAGGGAGAAGTCGGAAACCCCGGCGTGTATGAATTCTGCAGGGCCCCCCGGGCGGAAGAGGTGCTTTCGAAAGCAGCCGCCCTGGTCAGAGACTGCGATCCCCATGGGCCGTTTGCCGGCGCGACGCTGGGTTCCGGGACGAAACTCCTCGTTACCCGAGAGGGCCGATCCTGCAAGGTCGAAGTGGCGGAAATGTGTGCTCATTACAAAGTCTCTCTCGGCATCCCTTTGGCGATCAACAGGGAAACGCAAGAGGGTCTCACGGCCATTCCAGGCATCGGCGTCAAACTCGCCGGAGCGATTGTAGAGGAGAGGGAACGCCGAGGGGGGTTCAAGACCCTCGATGAGATTGCGGGGGTCCGCGGCATTGGGAAAGCTCTCTACGGTAAAATTAGGCCCTACGTGACCTTATGAGATTTATGGCCAACGAATTGGTATCGTTCAAAAATGTTTGCATGGCAAAACCACCGTTCCGGAAGTGTAGGCCATGACCTTTTTCGACCCTGTAGATATCCCCTTGAGAAAAATGATCATGGCCGATACGTTTCAACAAAAGGGCCCATGCAAACACTTTTGAACGATGCAATGAATTAGTAGCCGAAAATGTTGCATTTTTCTCATGACCGAAGGATGCAATG
>JAWOJI010000300.1:0-9737 GCA_046481735.1 Desulfatiglandales bacterium
GAAGCGGGCTACGATACCTACGTCGTCGAAAAGAACCCCTACCTGGGGGGCAGAGTCGCCCAGTTGCACAACTACTTCCCGAAACTCTGCCCGCCTTTTTGCGGGCTGGAGATCAATTTCAGGAGAATCCGGTCGAATCCAAGGATTCGTTTCTTCACCATGGCTGAAGTGGAAACCATCACCGGAGGGGAAGGGAACTTCGACGTGACCCTCCGGCTGAACCCTCGCTACGTGAATGAGAAATGCACCTGCTGCGGCAAATGCGCCGAAGCCTGCACCATGGAAATCGACAATGCTTTTAACTACGGCATGGACAAAACCAAGGCTGCCTACCTGCCGCACGATATGGCCTTCCCTGCACGATTCGTGCTCGATCCGGCGCTGGTGAAAAGCCCGGAAGCGCAAAAGGTCAAAGAGGCCTGCCCTTATGACGCGATTGACCTGAACATGGACGCCAAGACCTTGAACCTCAAAGTGGGCGCTGTTGTTTGGGCCACGGGATGGAAGCCCTATGATGCCCACAAACTCGAAACCTACGGTTTCGGCCAGTTTCCCGATGTGATCACCAATGTCATGATGGAAAGGATGGCTGCGTGGGGAGGCCCCACTCAAGGGAAGATTTTGCGGCCCTCCGATGGACAGCCTCCCAAAACCGTGGCCTTTGTTCAGTGCGCGGGCTCGAGAGATCAGAACCACCTTCCCTTTTGTTCGGGCATCTGCTGCCTTGCTTCCATGAAGGAAGCCACCTACGTGAGGGATCAGTACCCGGATGCCAAGATCTACATCTTCTACATAGACATTCGAGCCACGGATCGTCTTGAGGATTTCTATGTGAAGGTGAAGAAGGACGAAAACCTTCACTTCTTCAAAGGCAAAGTGGCGAAGATAACGCAGGATGCATCCGGCAAAGGTCTGGTCTTGAGGGTGGAGGATACGACTTCAGAGGCTTTGCAGGAAATCACGGTGGACATGGTGGTGCTTGCCACGGGTATGCAACCCAACACGTCCGATGCGCCTCTTCCGGTTCAAGTCCCATATGACGACTACGGCTTTGTCGCCGGCCAGAGCGCCAAACCCGGCATTTACGCCGCGGGAACGACCAGAACCCCGTCGGGAGTCGCAGAATCCGTGCAGGACGGCACTGCAGCAGCTCTTAAAGCCATTCAATCCATCGTGAGGAGGTAAAAGGTCCATGGAAAAAAAGAAAGCCGTTTATGTCTGTTCAGGGTGTGGCATCGGTGACGCCCTCAATATAGAGCCTTTGTTGAGCATCGCTGCGGAAGATTATTCGATCCCCATCTGTCGGACCCATGCAAGCTTGTGCACCCAGGAAGGGGCCGCCATGATCAAGGAGGACATTGCCAAGGAGGGTGTGAACACCATTGTCATTGCAGCCTGCTCGCCAAGGGTGATGTACGATGTGTTCAGCTTCGAGAACTGCATCGTAGATCGGGTCAACCTCCGGGAGCAGGTGGCGTGGTGCCAGAAACCGGGTGAGGAGGACACCCAGATGATGGCGGAAGACTACCTGCGAATGGCCCTGGCAAAAGTGGAAGCCATGGAGTTGCCTGTGCCGTTCAAGCCGGAGCAGGAAATTTCAAGGGATATCCTCGTGGTGGGAGGCGGTTTGGCGGGGATGACGGCGGCTGTGGAAGCCTCCAAAGCGGGCTACCAGGTTGTCCTGGTGGAAAAAGAGGCTGAACTTGGCGGTTTTCAGAAAAAGGTGGGGCAGATCGCCGTCCTGCCTTACAAGGACCTCAAAGAGAATCAGGTGGTTCCGGATTTGATCAAGGCCGTCACGTCGAATCCGAAAATCAAGGTCTATACCGGAGCGACGGTTGAAAAAAGCGAGGGTGGACCGGGTGTGTTTGAGATATCCATCAAACAAAACGGCTCAACAGCGCAACATCGCTGTGGCGCCATTGTGATGGCAGCAGGGTGGAAACCCTATGATCCCGCCAAGCTGGACAAGAAATTGGGTTTCGGGGCATCCCCGGATGTGATTACCAATGCCATGTTTGAAGAACTCTATTTCGGAGGGAAGGTGACCCGGCCGAGCGACGGAAAAGCGGTAGCCAAGGTAGCCTTTTTGCAGTGCGCGGGCAGTCGCGATCCGAAGTACTTGCCCTACTGCTCGACCGTGTGCTGTACCACCTCTCTGAAGCAGGCCATCAAGATCAAGGGACAGAATGGTGATGCGGAAGTCTACGTGGTCTACAAGGAGATGCGGACCCCAGGTCAGGCCGAAGACCTTTATCGGAAGGCTCAGGAATTGGGGGTGCTCTTCATAAGATGCCAGTCTCCGGAGGTCAAAGCGGATGGAGGGCGGCCTGCGGTGGAAGCCGCCGACGAGCTTTCGAATGAGACCATTCTTTTGGAAAACCTGGATCTGGTCGTGCTTGCGACCGGCATGGTTCCGGCCACAGCCTTTGGGCCGGACGTCAGCAAGGAACTTCTGGAGGAGGCGAAAGAGGGTGAAAAGAAGGAAGAAGACCTGGATGTGCCTTTGGACATCATCAGGCGCTCCAACATCCTTAACCTGACGTATCGCCAGGGCCCTGAAATCCCGGCCTTGCGCTATGACTTCCCGGATTCTCATTTCATCTGCTTCCCCTACGAGACGAGGAGAACAGGGATCTATTCAGCCGGTTGCGTGCACCGTCCTATGGGAATCGGATCCACTCTGGAAGATGCGGCAGGCGCCGTGATGAAGGCGATCCAGTGCATTGAACTCACTTCCATAGGGGCCGCGGTGCATCCGAGAGCAGGCGACATGAGCTACCCCGAGTTTGCCATGCAACGTTGCACCCAGTGCAAGAGGTGCACCGTGGAATGTCCTTTCGGGGCGATCAACGAGGACGAAAAGGCCAATCCTCTGCCTCAGCCGACCCGATGCAGGCGATGCGGGGTGTGCATGGGCGCCTGTCCCGAAAGAATCATTTCTTTCAAGAATTATTCCGTCGCCATGATCGGCGGCATGGTCAAGGCAATCAATGTACCGGAGGAGGATGAGGAAAAGCCGCGTATTGTGGTGCTGGCTTGCGAAAATGACGCCTATCCGGCCCTTGACATGGCCGGCATTCACCGAATGATCCACAATCCTTGGGTGAGGGTCATTCCGTTGCGCTGCCTGGGGTCTATGAACCTTGTCTGGATAGCCGACTCTCTGTCGAAAGGCATTGATGGGATCCTCCTTCTGGGGTGCCAGCACGGAGACGATTACCAGTGCCACTTTATCAAAGGCAGTGAACTGGCCAGTATCCGGCTGAGCAAGGTGTCTGAGACCTTGAACCGGTTGGCCCTGGAGTCCGATCGTGTGCGCTTCGAGACGGTGTCCATTATCGACTACCACAAGCTCCCTGCAATTCTTGACGAGTTTGCCGAAAAGCTGGTGGAGATCGGGCCTAACCCGTTTAAAGGCTGGTAAGAGGAAGAAGTGCCAGGAAAACTTAAGAGCCTGAGTGCCACGGAAAAGCCGGAGGAAGTTTTGTCAGGTAAGGGGTGCCGGGCGGGAGGGCAAAGTTAAGACCTTTGCCCCTTTATGGTCTCTGCGAAATAATAAGGAGGGAGAGAATGAGTGTTAAGGTTGATCCGAATCTGATGAAGGATCTCGAGCATTTTGGTCTTAAAGATACCAATAAGTGCTTCCATTGTGGAAACTGCACGGCGGTCTGCCCCCTCTCTACACCGGAAAACTCCTTTCCCAGGAGGTTCATGCGGTACATTCAACTGGGGCTTACGGATAAAATTCTGAAAAGCCCGGAACCCTGGCTCTGCTATTACTGTGGGGACTGCTCGACCCGGTGCCCCCGAGGGGCTGAGCCGGGGGAAACGATGATGGTCATGAGACGTTATTTGACATCGAGATATGACTGGACGGGTTTTTCACGGAAATTCTACACGTCGGAAAGCTTTGAAATCATCGCCGTTGCGGTCGTAGGAATCCTTGTCGGCTTGGCCCTATGGATCTTTCGTGCCGGCAACCCGGATCTGGAGCATGCCAGGCTCAACACCGTGTGGCCCGCACCGGCCATTGAGATTGCGGACTTGGTCATGGCTGCCATCCTCACCTTCTTTCTCTTGAGCAATACCTTGCTTTGTGTCAAGTTCACCATGGGCGATCTGCTTTACAAAATCCCTCTTTCTATCTACATCCGGAAGGCGTGGGAGTTGGTGTCCCATTTTGCCACCCAGCGGAAATTCGGGGAGTGTACGGACAAGATGCAATGGCTCGTCCATCTTCTCATCATGACCGGCTACAGCACGGCCTTTCTCCTGGTTGCCGTGTTTCTGGCCGGAGGGCTTCACGTCATCGGCCTTTATTCGGACAACCTGGCCTTCCAGCGCGACGTGGAGTATGCAATCTGGCACCCGATCCGTCTTCTTGGATACTATGCCACGGCGGCCCTTCTCTACGGCACGACCTATGCCATTATCGGTCGGCTGAAGAAGAGCAAAGAGCCTTACAAACATTCCCACGGGACAGACTGGATGTTCCTGATCCTTCTGGAGCTGACCACCCTGACCGGCATCTTCATCCATTTTGCCAGGCTTTTGGACTGGCCCATGACGACTTACATTCTTTACGTCGTCCATCTCATGGTGGCCGTTCCCATGCTGGTCCTGGAGGTCCCTTTTGCCAAATGGGCCCATCTGGCTTTCAGGCCGGTGGTTCTGTTCCTGATCCAGGTCAAGGAGGAATATTTCAAGGAGCAGAAGATGCTTGCGTAGGACAAAGCGGCGGAGTGAGGAAAAGAACCAAATCAAGGGGTGAAAGCCGAAAGGATTTGGTTCTTTTTTTTCCGCAGCAGGATGGTTATATTTTTTTTCATAACCTCAAAAGGAGAAAATCATGAGTGAAAATGAAACGCCGCAGTGCCCTCATTGCGGCGCTGCCATGAAAAAATGGAGGACTCCCCTGAATTCCACGTGGGCTACGGAATTCCAGTGGGTTTGTTTCAACGATGATTGTTCTTACTTTGTTCGGGGGTGGGACTTCATGTGGAAGGAGCAGAGCGTCAAAGCCTCCTACAGGCACCGCATGCATCCTGAAACAGGAGCAACCGGCCCTTTACCGACCTGGTCAAAAGACGCCCACAAGGACCAGATTATAGAAGACTGACTCCGTAGGTGCACGTGGCCTGTTGCTCGTTGCATGTGGCTTTCAAACATGAGTCAACCTTCAACGCAAGACCTGCAACCTGCAACGAGCCACCGGCAACAGGCGACAAGCAAACGGCAACAGGCTGCAGAGGCCTTGCAACGAACCCTATCCAACTGACTACGGACGAATCATGAGCAATGTTGGCAGAAACGATCCCTGCCCTTGCGGCAGCGGAAAGAAATTCAAGAAATGTCACATGGGCAGGGAGGATGAATTATTCCTGGAGGGGGTCGAAGATCCCACGTTGGAGGAAATGGGGCAAGAAATCGTAAGCCTCCCTCCTGTTTCCTACGGACGTTCCCGGGAAATGATGGACTCCTTGGATATTCGGGTGCTCACAGGCAGCACCATGGGAATTCGTTGGGTGGATCTGGATGCGTATCTGGGCCTAAATATTTCAGGGGGAGGCTTCCCCCGGGAAGGGAAGGGCGCCATTTTCGTCAATGTCTACAAAACCTTGAATGCGGATCCCCGGAACCTCTACATAGCCATTTCTCCGGAAATCGATGATGGAACGATGGTCCATCAACTGGCGCATGCCTTGGATTTCCTGGGCGGGTCAAGACTGTTGCCGGGAACCCTGGAACCTCTCGCCTATGAGCTGAATATTCCCGTGGAACATCTGGAGCACCCGGAAGAGTTCGGGTACTGGCATGATTTCTTGTCGAAGAAATTCGAGGTGAAGCCGGATGCGGACGATGCCATCATTTCCTATCTGTACCGGCATCAGCTCCTGCTCAAAGGGCGGGAGATTCAGGAGAAGAACGTCTATATCCTTAAGAGCAAATCAGACCGCATGCTCAAGTTCCTCAGCGATCACAGCGAGGAAGTGGATGCCCTGATCCGGCGCCTTCCGGGATATATCGGCAAGCGATCCAAAAACGGCTAGGACGTTTTCATCGTGGGGAGTCCGAACAGACTGAACTTGAGCCACTGAAAACCGAAGCTCATGAGGGCTGCATCATCCTGTTCCATGCGGACCTTCACGGAGTCGGGCACTTGAAAACGCTGGAAGAACCGACTCTTGAAAACAAAATTCCTGAAATTGTCCAGATTGTAGGAAACCATGAAGTACATCTGAAGCTTTCGAGGGATGTCGGCTTTCGGACCGAGGCTTTGGGGCGATGAAATGATTTCCAGCCATTGATCGTTCATCTCATTGTACGACGCCAGTCCCTGGTCGGATACCCAGGATTCCACCGACCATAGCCGCTTTTCCTCAAAACCCCGGCAGTGCTTCTCTTTCACGAAAAAGAATTTTTCTTTCGTGTCCTCCCCCAAGGGGGACCGCTGGGCCGCTCTGGCCAGAGGGTAAATGCGGCAGGCTCCCGGCCTGTCTTCGTAAACGGTGCATCCTCGGGGACTGACAAAGGGGCATGTGCGATCGGGGTCATCGTTCATTCGCAGAAACACCATCGGGAATCGAGGGTGCCTGTCAATCCGGGTTTCGGTGTAGCTTTCGAGAAATCGATCCGATGAAATCCGCAGCCTCTGCTTCATCCTCAGAATATCATAAGGCGTGAGAACCAATTGGAGCGCAGAGCAGCACCTCGTGAAACAACTCATGCCCGGGTGGCAGGAAAAGGAGAAAGTATTTCCCTTGAGGCCCTGGAGTAGGTCTTTTTCAGCTGCGGTTTCGGGATCTCTCAATGCCTATCCTCTCCCAATTTTTTGCTCCTTGAAAAAGCTCACATCAAGCATGGGGAAAACCCCCACGCCCGGGAGCATCATTCCGGCATTTCAAAAAGGTGAAATGCAGCATCCTCAGTTGCTTGGAGGCTGTTTCACTTTGAATAGCTTTTGGCCGAAAACACCAAACTTGATCCAATCAATGGCAAACTTGAGCAATTCTACATCACTTCGCTTTATTTTTTCGATTTGAAGGGTATCCAATTCAAAACGATCAAGGAATGTGCTTTTGAAAACGAAATCTCTGAATTTATCAAGATTGTACAGAGACATGAAAATCATCTTGGCAATGTCGGGGTTGTCGATGTCGGGCTGCTGTGCTTTGAGTGGGGCGGTGATGCTCGTGAGCATTTGATTCATCTCATCATAAGGGACCACGCCCTGCTCCACAAGCCACTCTCCAACTTGCCAGGTCATGTCTTCTTCGAGGCCTTTGCAGCGCTCCTGATCCGTGATCAGGTGAAAAGTTTCGTCTTCGGCGCTGTCCAGAGGGAACATCCTGCATGCCCAGGGGCGGTCCAAGTACACTGTGCAACCCTGCTCCGTGACAAAAGGGCACTGCTTGTTGTCTTCCCTCATTTTTAGAAAAACCAGAGGGATCAGTTGTTTCTCCTTGGAAAGAACGATGGCATATTCCTCAATAAACTCGTCCGAAGTGAGGGCGAGGGCCTTCTTGAGCCGGAGCACATCATAGGGGGTCAGGAGGACATTGACGTCCCGGCAACACTGGGTGAAGCAGGAGACACCCGGAGTGCAGCGAAATCGGAAAAAATGATCGGGTTCCATTCTGGACTTACGGCGGGTGTTTGATGGAGCATTTGGTTCAGACATTGCATCATCCTTTCTTTTTCTTCGTCCGCAGCAGCGGATGAACTTTGACGGCTTCGTAAAAAGGCCATCTGCGGCGTTGCGCGTCATCTTTCGTCATTGCGGCGTACTTCCATGTACGCCTCATTCCTCAGGACTCGCGCGCCTTACATCTGGCGCTTTTTACTGTGCCGTCCTAATTGACGGATTTTCAAGAAGCCGTCAACTTTCGTACGTCTCACTTTGTTGTGGCTATCGTTGACGCTTCGGCATTCGCCGTGATATGTTCGAAAAATAACCGGGAAAACTTGCTTCCCGGTTCCTTTGTTCCATTAAGTTATGTACAACAAAATCATGAGGGGGTCAATCGTTTACGACTCCTTTCTCTGTGAATCAGGAGGAGAAGCCCAGATGAAGGAAACAACCCTTGCCATTATCAAACCGGACGGAGTGGCGCGAAAACTGATCGGCAATGTTGTGGGGCGGCTGGAGAAGGCGGATCTGAAAATCATTGCCATGAAAATGATGACCATGACCGGAGAGCAGGCAAAGGGGTTTTACAAGGTCCACGAAGGAAGACCCTTTTACGAAAGCGTCACCCGTTTCATGTCCTCAGGACCCTGTGTGGTCATGGTTCTGGAGGGAGAAGAGGCCATTGCGAAATATCGCCGATTGATGGGCGCTACGGATTTTAGAAAAGCCGAGGAAGGCACCATTCGAAAGGATTTTGCCACGGACATCGAGAAAAACATTGTCCACGGCTCGGACGGGCCTGAGACGGCTGCCTTTGAAATAGGCTATTTTTTCAGCACGCTTGAATTGTCGGGATAAAGAGGAACTCGCCGCCGCCTCAGGTTGGACGAGGGTTTCCAACCCGGTAGCGGCCGGCGAGCCTGTTGAACCCTAAGGTTGAGGTTCCGGGTCCTTCTTGTCCTTCAGCTCTTTGAGCTCCTGCTTCAAGGAATCCACTTCTTTTTTCAATTCGTCCTTGTCAGTCTCGAAGCTTTCGGAAGCTTTTTTGTCCTTGATCTCCTCGATGCCGAGATAGGTTGCTAGGGCCCCACCCATTATCAGCATGAGGGGTACGCCGGCCATGAGCAGTTCTAGGAAGTATCCCCACCAGTAGATGATTCCAACAATCCCGAGGATGAGTGCGATCAACCCTCCAACCAATGCCATCATAGTGCTACCTCCTGCTGGTTTTTGTTCTGAATGGTCAATGAAAACAAGGATATTCCGAATGATGTGGCCGGATTATTAGATGAACTCGGGGAAAAGTCAACCAAAAATGCGCTCCCTTTTGGGAATACCGGAAACTAAAGCCGTTGTTTTTTGAAGACCCTGATTCCTGCGGTCGATCCGGGATGGAAATTTCAGTTGCTTTTTTTTTCGTTCGGTTTACTATAAAACGTTATGTTGCAAAAAAGCGTTTCAGCGATAAAATTCATGTAATTTAGAATTAAGTGGCGATTAGGAGAGCATTTTACTGAAGTTTCATGTTTCATCGGGTTTTTAGAACGAATTCCGACATTGATATCAGTCCAATAAGAAATTAAATAGATCATTTGCTCTTTTTAAGGAAGGCCAGCGTAGCTCAGATGGTAGAGCAACTGACTTGTAATCAGTGGGTCGGGGGTTCGATTCCCTTCGCTGGCTCCAGTTGGGGGGACAACGGAGAGGTTCCCGAGCGGTCAAAGGGAGCAGACTGTAAATCTGCCGGCGCAGCCTTCGGAGGTTCGAATCCTCCCCTCTCCACCAGCCTGTGTTCGGAACCATGGATTGCCCCTCAGTCCACAAGAGATGATTGGACGGTACTGCCGGGCGAGATCTTTGAGTTTGGTGAAGGTTATCCTGGGCGGGAATAGCTCAGTTGGCTAGAGCGTCAGCCTTCCAAGCTGAGGGTCGCGGGTTCGAATCCCGTTTCCCGCTCCACACCCCGGACTTCCTGAAATGCGTAAGAGATTCAGGGCGGCTTTGGGTTGGCTGTGGTTTTGCCGTGGATGAGGAAGGGCAAGGAACGACAGCCCTTTTCAATGCTTGTTTGCCGTCGCCCCGGGGAGCCATGAATCACCAGAGC
>JAWOJI010000249.1:0-7400 GCA_046481735.1 Desulfatiglandales bacterium
TCTCCACCAGCAAGGCCGCTTCATTGTACCCTGCAAACCCGAGAATAACGGATTCCATGAGTGCACCTCGATAGATTTGGGCGACCGTCTCCCGAAATGAAGGCACGACAAAGTCAGAAGGCTCCAGAGCCGCCACAGCTCCCAGTTGAGAAGCCTCCTGGCCGGTTGTGGGGGCGAAGGTCCCGATCCGGCCCTGCCGCTGGAGGCTCAGGGCCCTTTCATCGAATCTTCGCCCCAGAACCATCGCCTTATAGAGGCGCAACAGGAGATCATCGGGAATTCGGGGTTCAAGGTCCTTGTCGAGGTGCCCCTTCTCGTCCAGGATGGAGAGGCGTTCCACTTCACATGGAAGATCCATTTTGCTTCTAGGCATAACATCACTCCTTATTTTGGGTGTTGCCGACAATCCACAACCGCGAAAACCACTTCATAAGTTCGCCAATTTATACTATAGGGGATGAGAAAACTGTATAGGGTCTTTCATGTATTTTTGGCTCATGGGCGCCTGAGTTCTGAATTTTCACCAAATGATAATAGCTAAAGTGTTACATAGTTCGTGAAAGGAAGCCACCCGCTTGCTTTTCGGCAAGACAAACCTCATGGCATTACAGGATCGGTGCCGTCGTGGAACAGAGGAGGGCAAACTATGGACTTTTCGATACCCCAGGAAACCTTTGAAGAACTGACGAGGTTTAGAACCTTCCTCGCCGAAAACCTATCTCCCGAGCTCACCCTCTGGTACGAGCAAGGAGCCGTTCCACGCTCCTTCTTTTCCCTGATGGCATCGGAAGGGTGGTTCAATTTTTCCTTTCAGGAAAATCGCGTGGTAAAGCTCTCTGCATTGAGACAAGCGCTCCTTGCTGAGGAAACGGCAAAGAGGTCCCCCGGCGTTGCCGTGGCTGCGCTCGCTCACCAAGACCTTGGCCTTGCCGGTTTGTGGCTCTTTGGCTCCGACGCTCTTCAGAAAAAGTATGGGCCTTCGGCAGTGAAGGGAACTACGCTTCTTTGCGTGGGCAACACAGAAAGTGGGGCAGGCAGCGATTCGGCAAACATCACCATGCATGCCGCTAAGGTTGAAGGAGGCTGGGTTCTGAACGGCGCCAAGGCCTATGTGACCAATGGCTCCCTCAGTGACTTTGCCATCCTCACCGCCATATCCGAGCCCGACGGGGAGAGAAACCGCCGCATTTCCATGTTCCTCGTCAACCTTGCCTCCGAAGGTGTGAACCGGTTCAAGCTCAACAAGAAGGTATGGATCCCTTCTGATTTAACGAGGGTCCAGTGTTCCAACGTGTTTGTCCCCGAAGATCACCTTCTTGGGGAACAGGGGCGGGGACTGCAGCAAGTGCTCTCGATTTTCACACACAGCAGGGTCATCATCAGCGCGCTCACCATTGGGACGGCACTGGGCGCCTTTGACCTGGCTATCGCGCATGGGAAAAAGAGAAAAATTTTCGGGCGGCCGGTGCTTGAGCATCAGGCAAAAGCTCTCGAGTCGGCCGATCTTTACGCCCGATTGGAAGCAGCGCGACTCATGATGCTGAAGGCTTGCTGGGCCATGGACAAGGGGATGAACTTTCGCCTCGAATCTTCCCTGGCAAAATACCTGGCCGTCCTTGTCGCCCGCGAAGTGACGCTTTGGTCCGCCGATCTTTTCGGCGCCTCCTCGGTTGTTTTCGAGCACCCGGTTCACAGGTTCCCTATGGATGCGTGGGCTTCCTCTCTTGGCGAGGGCACTCAGGACGTGCAAAAGCTCATTATCTTCAGGGAAATGATGAAAAGACATTAGGGGATCAGGACAATTTTCCCAAACTGCTCCCCTCTTTCCATGATCCTGTAAGCCTCAATCCCCTCGCTGAGCGGCATGACCCTGTCGATGACCGGCTTCAGCTTTCCTTCATGGAGCAAGGCGATGACGTTGTGGAAATCCTGATGCGAACCCATGGTGCTGCCGATCAGGCTGATCTGTTTACCGAAGATGTAGCGAAGATCCACCTCGGCCAGGGGACCGCTCGTATTCCCGATGATGACAATCCGGCCTCCTCTTGCCACGGCCTGCATGCTCTTCGCGATCGTTGCCTTCCCCACATTGTCCACCACGACATCGACACCGCGCTTTCCCGTTATCCTGTGCACTTCTGCTACCCAGTCCAGACGGCTTCGATCCAGGACATGATCCGCACCAAGATCGATCGCTCTTCTTCCCTTTTCCTCATTTCCGCACACTACATATACGGTTGCACCCGCAAGCTTGGCGATCTGAATCGCCATGCTGTTCACACCGCCTCCGGCGCCTACCACCAGAACCGACTCGCCGGCCCGCACCTTCGCCCGATGAATCAGCATCCGCCAGGCTGCGAGGCTCACGAGCAAAGGCGCCGCAGACTCGACGAAGTCCCTGCCTTCGGGGATCCGATGAATGTTCTCCGCAGGCACGGTCATATACTCTGCTGCGCCGCCTCGGCGATGTTCGCCCAGGATCTCATATCCCGGGCTCACTGAGACCTCGCCTCTCCTCGTAAACTCGTCCTCAACCGTAGTAATTCCCGGATCAACGACCACTCGATCCCCGATCTGCCACTGGGAGACATTTGGGCCTAAAAGCGCCACCTCTCCTGCCACGTCCGCACCACACCAGTGGGGCATCTCCAACTTCAGGCCCGGCCAACCCCTTCTGACCCAGATATCCAGGTGGTTGATGGCGCATGCCCGGACTCTCAAGAGAATCTCTCCTGGGCGGGGAACGGGATCAGGCACCTCTCCATGCCTGACCACGTCGATCTCCCCGTGTTTGGTAAAGTAGAGCGCTTTCATCAGGTGGCCACATATACGCCCCTGCGGGCGCTCTTAATCCTTTTCTGAGTCTTTAAGCGGTTGATGGCATTCCATATCTTCTTGTTGTCAAACCCTGTCTCCTCCCTGATCTGCGTGGTGTTGGCGCCTCTCCGGCTCCTTTTAATGATCCTGTAAACGGCCACCATGGCCGTCTCCTCTCCGCGGCTTCCGGGCTTCGCCTTCTCCACGACCGACGGTCTCCCTCTCCTTGCTTTTGTCGCCGGGACTTCGTTCAGTTTTCTTTCTATTCTCTCTGTTTTCTTGAGAAGCGCTTTGAGGCCCTTCACAATAGCTTGCACATCATTCTTTATGGCTTTCATTAAGATCAACCTCCTCGCTTGTCTTCACATGCACCCCCTGAATCTCACATTTTTCATGCTAAACGTTTCAGTCGATCATGTCAAATCAGGGCCCACTTGTGCATCGGAGCAGTGGAGCGGCTGAGTGATGGAGTGATGGAGCAACGGGATAGGCCGCGTTCCGATACTCATTATGCCGACACCCCGGATCATTTATTCCGGCAGATCTCTTTGGTTTTGGCCCGTCGGGCGGCCTCGGTTTTCAATGACGGAATACAAGGCAGGCTAATAGGCAAGAAGCTTCACAGGGTCTCTCCCGGGCGCAGCAATGCCTCGCCGCTCCAAAAGGGAACCCTCCAGCCTGTAAAGGGCGACCAACGCTTTCAGGTAATTGGCCACCGCGATGATCTCCGTGATCTGGCTGGACAGGAAATCCCTCTGCGCCTGCGAAACAAGGAAGGCCGTGGACCTTCCCACCCTGAATCTTTCCGTCTCGATGCGGAGTTTTTCCTCCTCCAAGGTGCGGCTTGCCGAACTGGCAAGGATCTGTTCCCTTGCTCTCGTCACCTCGATATAGCCTGTCCGAACTTCCAGTTCAATGAGTTGCTCCAGGTTCTCGACCGCTTCCAGCCCCTGATCTCTTCTCAGGACGGAGCGCCTGTACCGCGCATCGGCATCACGGTTCTTCAAAGGGTACTGAAAGGCGACCCCTCCCAGAACGTTGTAGTAGTCGTCCGTGATGTTGCTCACCGAACTCCCGAAGGAATCGGCATAGCCCGTCTTGCCCAGGGAGATGAAGAAGTCCATCTTGGGCAGCAAGCCGTTTCTGGTTTTCACGATCTCCAGCTCATTGCTCCTCACCCCAAGCTTGGCTTGGTTGATCTCCGGCCGCAGGCGTAGGGCAATGTCCACATGAAGTTGCACGGGATCCAGAACCACTTCGGGCAGGCGCGGCTCCTGTTTCAGCTTCACATCCATGTTCCACAGGCTTGATTTTCGAGGATTGAGCAGCCTCAGCAACCGCAGCCTTGCCGTTTCATAGTTGCCCTTGGCGCCGATGAGGCCTAGCCGCTGCACCGCGATCTCGGCCTGGGCCGCCGTGACTTCGGTTTCCGCAAGCCTTCCTACGGAAATCATGGCCTCGATCTCTTGCAACTGCTGCTCCGCCACTTTGAGGAACTCTTCAAAGATCTCTATTTGCCGCTTGGCAAGGGCATAATCCCAATAGGTTTCCTCCACCAGGGCAACCAGGGCCTCTGAAAACCCTCTGAATTCATATTCCGAGATCTGGGTCTCCACTCGGGTCTGTTGAATCGTCGCAAGATTGATGCCGGTGCCCGCCCCCCGAAGCAACGCCTGTGTAACGGAAAACCCTAAGCGGGTAGCATACTGGTCACTGAAAAGATCCGACCACGTTTTTTCAGCTGACACGTCCACCTCGACAGTCGTGCCCGTGGCAAAGTATTTTGAGACTCCCGCCCGCGCGGCTGCCCGGTTCTCGGTGTCATCCAGAGGAGCGGTGATGCCCCTTGACCTGAACCGAGCGTGTTGTCTGGCGTATTCTGCACCCCCTGTCAAGACAGGGTCGAACACGGCCTCCTCCTGATCCTCGAAAGTGCTGCGGATGGGCAGGTTGTACTGCTCGACCCTGAGGGAGCGATTGTTCTCAAGGGCCAGCAGGATAGCCTCTTCAATGCTGACCTCAAGCAAGGGTTGTGCCGGCAGCGAAGCCGGTTCTTTGACGGATCCCTCTGAGGGCACGGCTTTAAGCTCATAGGTCACCTTTTCCTTGCCCCGGTCTTCCTGGGCACGTCCTTCCCCTCCCGGCATCAAAAGAACCGTCAATCCTATAAGAAACCCGGCCGAAAGCTTCACCCTCCCCCTTTTCCCCTTTCTCGTTTTGACCTGTTTCATGGATGGACCTCTGCGGATGTAACGGTTTCCTCCTGGGGTGCTTCTATCCTTGCTCGCCTGACCTTCAGGAAAGAGTAGACCGTGGGCACCACCACCAAGGTGATCAGGGTCGAACTCAAAAGGCCTCCTATCACCACCCTTGCCATGGGCGCCTGTGTTTCGCCTCCCTCGCCCAGCCCTAGAGCAAGCGGCGTCAAGGCGAAAGAAGTGGTCAGAGCCGTCATGAGAATCGGCCTCAGTCTTCTCCTGCCGGCTTCTTTGATTGCTTCTTCAAGAGCCATCCCTCTTTTGACAAGTAGGTTGCTGTGGTCCACGAGAAGAATGGCGTTGTTGACGACGATCCCCCCCAGCATGATGCACCCGATGTAGGACTGGATATTGAACGTCGTATGGCTGAGAAAGAGCATGAGCATGACGCCGATCGCCGCGAGGGGGACGGAAAACATAACGATGAGCGGGTCCAGAAGAGACTCGTAAAGAGATGCCATGACCATATAGACCAGCACAAGAGCCAGGATGATGCTGATCAGCAATTCCCGGAAAGCCTTCTCCTGCTCTTCATAATCCGCGCCAAAGGCAACAGAAAAATCCCTCGGCACCGGAATGGAGCTCAAGCGGTTCTCGATGTCTCTTGTTATGGAGCCCAAATCTCGGCCCGTGGTGGTGTTGGCCGAGACGGCGATCATTCGCTCCTGGTCCTTTCGCTCGATGAATACCGGACCTCTCCCAGGCCTTACCTCCAGGAAATTGCGGAGCACGACGGCGCTCCCTTCCGCGTTTGTGATCGTAAGATCCAGGAGTTCCCGGATGTCCATCCGCTCCCCTTCCTTGAGCTTCACAAGGATGGTGTACTCCCTTCCTGCTTCCCGGAAATAGCTGGCTCTCTTGCCGGCTAGAATGGTCTGGAGCGTTTCCGCAACTTGCGAGACCGTCACCTTCATGTCCGCTGCTTTTTGCCGGTCCACCAGGATGATTTCTTCAGGGCTGCCCGACTCCCGGCTGAGCTGCACATCCGTTACGCCTTCGACCTGCTCCATTTCTCGTTTGACATGCTGCGCCAAAAGTTCAGCCGTATCGAGATCATATCCCCGCACCTCAACGGTGACCCTCTCTGTGCTCGTTTGCCCCATCCGCAGAACAAAGAGACCCTGGCCGGCCCTGGTCCGCACCAGGGTCCCGGGAATCCGCGAAAGCTTTCGCCTCAGATCCGCTGCGATCTCCTCGCTGGACCGCGATCTTTCCGACTCGGAGACCAGGGCGATCCTCATCTCCCCCGTGTGAGAACCCCTCGCCCGCCATGGCGTACCTCCAATGAAGCTCATGGTGTTCCTCGCTTCTGGGACTTCGCGCGCAATGATGCTTTCAATGATGTCAAAGCTTTTTTCCACCACGTCCACGCGGGTCCCCGTTTCCATTTCCACGTACACCCTCACCTCGCCTTCGTCCGCTTGGGGCATGAACTCCGAACCGACCAGGGGATAAAGCAAAAGGCTGCCCCCAAAAACCAAAAAGGCTGCCAGGAGGACGCGCTTGCGATGAGAAAGGGCGTAGTCGAGAATCTGTTTGTACGTTTCCTCCAGGCTTCTCAGAAACCGGCCGCTCAGGAAAAAGAGCATTCCAAAAAGCCCGGGTTTTTCGGCTGGAGCATGATTGGCCGGCTTTAGAATCAAAGAGGAAAGCATGGGCACCACGGTCAACGCAGAGACCAGAGCGCAGGCCAGGGCAAAGGTCACCACAAAGATAAACTGCTTGAACATGACGCCCGCCATGCCGCGCACAAAAATCATGGGGAGAAACACCACCAGAGTCGTCAGGGTGCTGGCTACGATGGCGGCGCCCACCTCTTCGCTGCCCTCGATGGAAGCCTGCCGGGGCGGGGTTCCCGTCTCGTTCAAGCGAAAGATATTCTCCAGAACCACGATGGCGCTGTCCACAAGCATGCCCACGCCCAAGGCCAGGCCTCCGAGGGTCATGAGGTTCAGGGTGAACCCGCCGAAATACATGAGCGTAAAGGTGGCGATCACGGAAATCGGGATGGCTGTGGCCACCACCAGGGTGCTCCGCACGTTTCGCAGGAACAGGAAAAGAACCAGGACCGCCAGCACGCCTCCGTAAAGGATGGATGTGCCCACGTTGTTGATGGCCCGCTTGATGTAGTCGGAAGTATCTATAATCGGGGTAATATGGATTTGGGGAAAATCCTGGTTGAGCTTTTCGATCTCTTTCAGCACCCCGCTGGCAACTTCCACAGTATTCATGCCCGATTGCTTCAATACGGCCATTCGAACTCCCGGCTGGCCGTTGACTCTCACGATCCGCCGCACCTTTTGCCAGGAATCCTCCACGTCCGCG
>JAWOJI010000337.1:0-2691 GCA_046481735.1 Desulfatiglandales bacterium
TACGGATTTCACCATGGCCGAGAGGTTTTCCTGAATGTCCTCCCCGCGCCAGGTCCTAAAAAGACGAAGGGCCTGGCCTCCAAGGGCCTCTCTCCTTTCCACGAGTGTTACTTGGTAGCCCTGGCCTGAAAGGGCTTTTGAAGCCGCCATGCCGGAAAGACCGCCTCCCACCACCAGAGCCCTTTGATTGACATCGACTTCGGTCTCTTTGAGCGGGCTCATGAGGGCCGCCTTTGCGACAGCCATGCGAACCAGGTCCTTGGCTTTTTCCGTCGCTTTCTCAGGCGTGTCTTTGTGGACCCACGAATCCTGATTGCGGATGTTGGTCATCTCAAAGACGTATTTGTTCAACCCTGCGCTGACCAGGGTCTCCTGAAAAAGGGGCTCATGGGTTTTGGGCGTGCACGCCGCCACCACGATCCGGTTAAGGCCTTTTTCGCGAATCACCCTGCTAATGGTGTCCTGGGTGTCGGTTGAGCAGGTGAAGAGGTTGTCCGTTACGAACTCCACAAAAGGAAGAGTGGCGGCGTAGTCCCTTACACCCGGGACATCCACGACTCCCCCGATGTTGATGCCGCAGTGGCAAACAAATACGCCGATCTTTGGGGCCTTGCTACCGTCTGTTCTTTCCGCAACTACCTTTTTTTCTTTGGTTTCCGTATTCCTCGCAAGGCTCAGGAGCGCCCCGGCCTCGGCAGCCGCCGAGCTCGCCTCAATAACGGATTGGGGAATATCCTTTGTTCCCTGGAACGCGCCGCATACAAAGACTCCCGGGCGGGATGATCGAACCGGTTCAAAGGTATTGGTCCGGCAAAAACGGCCTTCCGTGAGATCAATACCAAGGCTCCCGGCAAGTCGAGCCGCCTCAGGGGAGGGTTCCATGCCCACGGAGAGGACCACCATATCAAATTGCTCTTCCTTGACTTCGCCCGCTTCATTCACATAGGGGAGCAGCAGGTCTCCCGTGTCCCTGACAGGCTCGATTGTCGGCACCCGGCACCGAATGAAACGGACGCCGTGCTTTTCCTGAGCGTCGTTGTAATACCGTTCGAAGTCCTTGCCGTGGGTCCGCATGTCGATGTAGAAGATAGCGCAGTCCAGATCGGCGCCGGCATGCTCCTTCGCGATCACGGCCTCCTTAATGGCGTACATGCAACACACGGAAGAGCAGTATCCGTTTGCGGCGCGGTGTACGTCCCTGGAGCCGACGCACTGGAGCCAAGCGATTTTTTTCGGGCTCTTCTTGTCTGAGGGTCTGAGGATGTGGCCCTGGGACGGTCCCGTTGCGCTCAGGATGCGTTCAAACTCCATCGCAGTGACCACATTGGGAAGCCTCTTGTACTTGAACGTATCATCCCTGGCAGGATCATAGGGGTCAAACCCCGGAGCTAGGATGACCGCCCCCACTTTTAAATCCAGCCGCTCTTCCTTGTCCTCGAAATTGATGGCCTTGGAGGGGCAGAGCTTTTCGCAGGCCCGGCATTTGCCTTTCTCAAAGAAGATGCAATGATCTTTGTCGATGGCGTACTTGAGAGGAACAGCCTGGGGGTATTCCACATAAATGGCTTTCCTCTTGATCAAGTTCTGGTTGTACGGATCTTCCACCTTTCTCGGGCACTTCTCGGCACATGCCCCGCAGGCGATGCATTTCTCCATGTCCACATAACGGGGACGCTTGAGGATGCGGGCTGAGAAATTTCCCGGTTCACCGGTCACCTCCAGGAGATCGCAAAGCGTGAGAAGCTCAATGTTCAGATGCCGGCCGACCTCGACCAGTTTGGGCGAGATAATTCACATGGCGCAGTCATTGGTGGGAAACGTTTTGTCCAGTTGGGCCATGACCCCGCCGATGGCAGGGGATTGTTCCAGGAGGTAGACATAGTATCCCGAATCAGCTAGATCGAGGGCGGACTGCATGCCTCCGATGCCCCCGCCTACAACCAAAACCGAACCTTTGACTCTTTGTGACATGTTCGCAATCGCTCCTTTACCGTCAAGAAGAGCTGGCACATAACCCCTGGCAAAATAGCCGCGAGGACACGGGAATGTCAATGCTTTTTTGCCTTTTCCCATGGAGATTCCCGGGAAGATCTGCTCGAGTTGTTTTCACACCTGCACAGCCTGGAATTTGCCCGGCGGGCAAATGCCGATGTTTGGGGAAATCCCCGCCGGTATGGAGAGGATGAGACGAGAGCTTATCTAAAAGCCTTTGCAAAGGGGTTGTTGAAAGGTTTGAGCTTTGTATCGGGCTTGTCCTTGGGTCTTTTCTCCTTCGCCTTTTCAGGCTTCTTGGCAACCTTTTTTTCAGGAAGGCCTCCCGGTTTTTTCATGGAAAGGGAGATCCGGTTTCTCTCCAGGTCTACATCCAGAATTCTCACCGTGACCCGTTGATTCACCTTGACGACCCCGTGGGGATCCTTTACATAGGTGTCCGAAAGCTCGCTGACATGTACCAGCCCGTCCTGGTGAACCCCCAGGTCCACAAAGGCCCCGAAAGCGACCACATTGGTCACCACACCCTGCAGGGTCATCCCGGGGCGCAGATCCGAAATATCCTTGACCCCTTCAGCAAATTCCACGTTCTCGAAATGCTTTCTCGGATCCCGGCCGGGCTTGGTCAGTTCGGCGACAATATCCTTCAGGGTCGGCATACCGACTTTGTCCGTCACATATCTCTCCACCTCAATCTTT
>JAWOJI010000252.1:0-6971 GCA_046481735.1 Desulfatiglandales bacterium
CCTGAGCCCATACTCCTCATAGTGCCTGTCCACTTTTGGCATGACTCCGGTTTTTTCGCGCATGGACGTGATCTCCTTTTAAGAATCTGATGGTTTGCTCCATTCCTCCATGACTCTATGACTCCAATTATAGCTTTCGAAATCGGATTCTTAAAGCCTTATGTCACTCGGCCTGTTTCAGCGGCGATCAGGGCGGCGCCCAGGGCGGCGGTCATGTGCGGATCCGGTGGAACCAGGATCTCGAACCCGTTTATGTCTTCCAGAGCCTTGACAAGCCCTTCGTTTCTGGCCCCGCCCCCCACGGCGGCATAATCGCGCTCGATGCCGACCCTTTCTGCGAGAGCGTTGAGCTGAGCGGCGAGAGCGCGGTGCAACCCGGCCAGGAGGTCTTCCTTGGCCGCCCCCTCCGCAATCCTGGACACGGCTTCGGACTCTGCAAACACTGCGCATCCGGTATTGAATTCGACTGTCCTGGTCGATTGAAGAGCAAGCGCTCCCATGTCCTCGACCCTGATCTGCAGCACCTTGGCGATTACGGTGAGGGCTCTTGCGCTTCCCCCTGCACACTTGCCGCTCAGGAGGAAGTTCCTGAGATTCCCTTCTTCGTCCATGCGGAACACTTTGCTGTACAGATCTCCAACGTCCACAACGGTGCGAACCGACGGGCAAAGGTGGATCACACCCTTGGCATGAGCGGAGATGTCGGTCACCGTGGCGTTTGCAAAAGGGGCCATTTTTGAACCGTAACCGGTGGCTACGGCACGCACGATGTCCTGTATCGAGAGTCCCTTCCGGGAGAGAACCTCCTGCAGGATGGTTTCGGCAGTGACCCGGAAGTCCCCGCCCGAAGGGCAGGCATAGGATGCTGCAACCCGCTTTTCCTCCAGAAGGATTCCTTTGGAAGCGGCGGAGCCCATGTCAATGCCCAGGAAAAAGGAAGCCACCGTCAACCCTCCATGCAACGAAATGAGAATGATAAACTACCGGAATGCAGAAAAGTTGGAATACTGTGTTTGGAATGCAAGGCGGTGGCGTCTTTTTCATCATTCCATTATTCCAACGTTCCATTCTTCCCCTTTTCACTCTCTCTGGTGAGGAAGAAGCCGCCGTCAGGTTCACGAACCACCTGGAGGCCATAGTTCCTGATCGTGTCCGCAAGGGGTCTCCCAAAGAAAAATTCCGCCTCGTTCAGGGGAATATTCAGCTTCTTCGAAACAAAAGGGCCGTTCCCCTTGTGGCGGAACGGCCCATGCGTCAAGAACACTTGTTACCCGATTTTGAAGATCATAGCCGCAGCGGTGTCGCCTGCCGCGCAACCCGCCCACATGCCGTAACCCCCACCAAGGAGAACGATCTCCTCGATCAGCTCCGCAATAAGCCTTCCGGCCGTTGGGCCCTGAGGGTGGCCGTACACCAGCGAGGAGCCGTAGTTGTTCATTTTCATCACATCCGTGCCCAGCTTCTTTGCCATGTTAATGTCGTTCACGATAAAGGGGTTGTGGGTTTTGATGGCCTTCATTTCCGATATCTTGAGGCCTGCTACCTTCAAGGCCATTTCCGCAGCCGGCACAGGGGCGGCGGCCATGAAGCCTTGTTTGGCCCTGGAAAAACCGTAAGATAGAATCTGAACTTCAATCTTGGGATCCGCACTGAGCGCCTTTGCCTTGTCCCGTGTGGCGATGATGAACCCGCAGTTGCCGTCCGCAGGATGAGTCTGGGCGCCGAAACTGATCACCCCGCCCGGTTCCACCGGCCGGAGCTTTGCCAGCCCCTCGGCCGTAGTGGGGGTGATCCCCTCATCGACCTCGATGAGCATGGTCTTCTTCTTACCGACAACGACTTCGGCGGGGAACATGTACCTTTTCTGGAAAGCCCTGTCGTTTGCCAGGGCATCCTGGTATTGCTCGTACCGCCTGAGGGTGGCCGCGTCACATTCCTCCTTGGTGATTCCCGCTTCCTTGGCGACGTTCTCCGCGGTCTGCACCATTTTCAAGCCTGCGTTCGGATCTCGATTGAAGTTGTCCATCATCCAGTTTTCGGAGATGACCTCTCCTCCCGGGCCGAGGGGATTGGGCCAGATCGTGTGGGGCCCGTTGGAGCAGCGGTCGGACATGAGGGCATAGGCGCAATCGTAGGTACCCGCCTCGATGTTCAGCGCTGCGAGGTGGATGCAGGTGGTCGAGGTGGTGCAGGCCTGGTTGACCATGAGCGCAGGCAGAGGTTTGGCGTTGTCCACCAGCATGGCGGCCGCCCAGGTGTGGCTGTAAAACATGTGAAGCTGGGCAATGGTGATGCCGTAGTACATGTATTCGAGAACGGTGGGGTCAAGGTTCTTCTTGAGAAACCAGTTCCTTGCCGTCTTTGCGCCCAGGGAGATGGCGTTCTCGTTGGCCATGCTTCCCTGCCACCTGCAGAAAGGGGATGAGTAGTAGCCGTTGTAAGGGATGAACGCTTTTGTCAACATCGTGCTTTACCTCCAGTGTGATTTTGAATTCATCTACTTGTGTTCGCTCCAGGTTCCGTATTTTTCCCTTAGAATCCGGTGGAGAATCTTTCCCGTGGGCGTTCTGGGCATCTCTTCATCTTTGACGAAGTCCACGGTCTTGGGCCGCTTGAAACCGGCGATCTTGCCCTTGGTCGCCTCCACGATTTCCTTGGCAAGCGCCTCGCTCGGCTCGAAGCCTTGGTTGAGGACAACGACCGCTTTGATGGCTTCTCCCCATTTCGGATCAGGAATGCCGATCACGGCCACGTCCCTGACGGCCTTGTGGCTCGCAGCGACACATCCCTCCACTTCAGAGGGGTAGACGTTCTCGCCGCCGGTGATGATCATGTTGGCTTTTCTGTCCACCAGGGTGTAATAGCCGTCTTCGTCCCGGCGGACCATGTCCCCGGCGGAGGACCACTCCCCAAAGAATGCCTGTTTGCTCTTTTCGGGCTCCTTCAGGTATTCCTTGAAGAGCATGGGCGTGCGGTAGAAGAGTTCGCCCACCTCGCCGTCCGGAACTTCGTTGCTATTCTCGTCGAGGATCTTGATCCGGTCCGTGCCGAAGATTTCCTTGCCGATTGACCCGAGCTTCTTGAACTGGTCTTCGGGCCTCAGAAGGGTCACGAGGCCGCCCTCGGTGCTGCCATAAGCCTCCCAGAGCTCCGCGTTCTTGAAGTACTCCATGATGGCGATCTTGGTTTCTTTTCTTGCGGGTGCTGATGAGATCAGGAGCTGGCGGATGGAGGAGACGTCGATGTTCAGTTTGACGTCGTCGGGCAGAGCCAGCATCATGATGTAGTGGGTCGGCACCAGCGAGGTGAACGTGATCTTGTACTTCTCAATGGTCTTGAGAAGCTCGACAGGATCAAAGCTCACCATGTTGTACACGAACACGGGGGCGGAAACCAGGGTGTAGGGGAAAGAATAAAAGATGGAGTTCACGTGGCACATGGGCATGACAAGCATGACTTTGTCCGTTGGGAGGACCGCCATGTTCACGTCATTGAGGTAGTACTGGGCAATGTAGCTTTCGTGCGTGCGGATGACGCCCTTGGGCCTTCCCGTTGTTCCCGATGTGTACATGATCGTCCACGTATCGGCTCCGTCCACCAGGTAGTCGGGCTCTTCCGGGGAAGCTTGCCCCAGCCAGTCCTCGTAGTGGATGTATCCCTCCGGGGCAGGACCGTCTCCTAGGTAGATGTAGGCATGCTTCGGCACAGGGAGCTTGTCCTTGATGCCGTTGATCATCTCCACGAAAGGCTTTTCCACGATAAAGGCCTTGCACTCGGAATGGTTCACGATGTACTGGATTTCAGGGGGCGCAAGCCTGAACATGACGGGAACGATTGCTTGCCCACCCTTGGCGCAGCCTGCGTAGATGTCCATCCACTCGCCCCTGTTGTACGCGATGACCGCGAACGTATCCTTGTGCTTGACGCCCAGTTTGACCAGACCGTTGGCGAGGCGACATGCCCTTTCGTTCCACTGCTTAAAGGTGAATTCTCTGAATTTGTCCTGCCATCCAAGTTTGTCAGGATAATTGATGGCATTCATTTTGACCATGGTCCCTGCATGCATCCACTTGCTCGTCAGCATCTCAAACCCCTCCCTTGGAAAGTATTGCAAGGTTGTCTACCGAAGGCCGACCCGGTGAACCCGAGGCCGGATTACTCCATGGCGGATGCCACCATTTCGGTGATATCCATGACCTTGATCTTGCCTCTCTCGTCTTTGGGTATGGCCTTCACCCCTTTCCTCAAGTTGTCTTTGCACGCCGCACAGCCCGAGACGATGACCTCCGCCCCCACGGCCAAAGCATCTCTCACTCTCTCGGCTGCGATGTCCACCGCCATTTCCGGGATATTGGCCGATACGCCGCCGCCGCCGCCGCAGCAGCGCGCCTGCAGCCTGTTTCTTGCCATTTCTACATATTCAAGCCCGGGGATACCCTTTAGAATATTCCTGGGTTCCTCGAAAATCTGGAAAGCCCGACCCAGGTCGCAGGGGTCGTGGTAGGTCACCTTCTGGCCCAGGTCCCCTTTGAACTTGAGCTTGCCTTCCTTGATGAGCTTTTCGAAATAGTGGACCGAATGGTAAACTTCAACCCCACAATCGCCCACGACCTCAGGATAGATCTTCTTAAAGGTCTTGTAACACCCCGCGCATGGGGTGACCAGTTCCCGTGCCCCGGTGGCTTTGATCTGCTCCACGAGGCGCCTGGCGCGGTCTTCAAAGTCATCGGAACCCATGAGGAAGAGGGGGAAACCGCAGCACCCCTCCTCGGTAGAAAGGGTGGTGTAATTGACCTTTGCCGCATCCAGGGGCTTGAGAAGGCTCGGAACCATCTTCATGTCCAGATAGCTCGGGACGCATCCCATAAAGAGCAGGGTCTCCGCCTTTGCCTTCAGCTCCCCCTTCCTGGCTTTCTCCTTCAGAGCAGGGGGGTAGATTTCAATCCGGTCCGCTTTTGCGCTGGCGAACACGTTGTTCATTTTGAGAATGTTGTCCCTCACCCCCAGGATCGGTTCGGGGACGTAGCCGGCCTTGTAAATCTTTTTGCGTACCCCCTCCACAATTTCGTCGACCTTGATGCGGGCAGGGCAGAAATAGGTGCAGGCCTGGCAGGTAGTGCAGGTATAGAACGCATCGGCAAGCTCCCGGGAAGGTTCGATCGAGCCGGTCATGAGGTAATAGGCCAAGGCGTTTCTGCCTCGGGCATTCTTGGATTCTCTCTGGGTGACGCTGAACGTGGGGCATCCGAGACGGCAGAAACCGCAGTGGATGCACGCAAGAACCTCGTTGTCCACGTCTGTTCCAAAGGAGTTGACCCCCTCAGGGTGTTCGACCAGAGGTGCGAAGGTGAAGTAATCGTACAAGTCCGTTTTCTTACCCTTTTCAAGCCCCATCTTCCCGGGGTTGAGGATATTGTCCGGATCCATGGCTTGCTTGATTTTGCGCATGATATCGAAAGAAGGGCCCATTTGAAGTTCGATGTGGGGCGCCCGGGTCAGGCCTGTGCCGTGTTCGGCGCTGAGGGTCCCTTTCGCTTCCAAAGCAATTTTCACGAGCTCCTCTGCCGCCGGTTTCAATCGGTTCCAGTCGTCCCGGCTTCGCACGTCGCAGACAAAAGTTGTGTGAACGTTGCCGTCCCCAACATGACCGAAGGTGGCAATGATGATGTTGTATTTCTTGGCGATTTCCTGAGCCTTCCGGATCGTTTCCGGAATCTTGGTGGACGGGACGCCGAGGTCTTCGGCTATGGCCACCAGACGGTTTCCCGGTTTGATGCGGGAAAGGGTGGGGACCAATCCGCCCCTGGCCCTCATCATCTCTTCCCTCCGGGAGGGGTTGTCCGTCCACTCGTACTCCAGGACACCGTATTTCTTGCAGATCTCGCCGATCCGGTTCATGTCCTTGACCACGACTTCTTTGGCGCCGTCCCCTTCCATGATGAGGAGGGCCTCGATCTTGGTCACATCTTTGCCCAAGGCCTTTTCAACCACCTTGATGCTGTTCTTGTCCATGATCTCGCAGCCGGCGAGTTTGATGCCCGAGGTGGTCACCTCGGTTACGGCGTCGCCCGCCGCGTTCACGTCTCCGAAAATTGCTAGGGCAAGGGCTGCATACTCGGGCTTGGGTTCCAGCTTGCAGATGATTTCCGTAATGATCCCGAGGGTTCCTTCGGCAGCGCAGAAGAGCCGTGTCAAGTCATACCCCAGGGAAGTCTTGGGCGTGATGGACCCTGTCTCAACGACGGTCCCGTCTGCGAGAACGACCTTGAGGCCCTTGATGTAGTCTTTTGTCGTGCCGTATTTCACCGCCCTGTGGCCGCTGGCGTTGGTGGAAACCATGCCGCCTATTGTGGCGATGATCTCACTGCCGGGATTGGGGGGGAACATGAGGCCTTCCTTGCCCAGGACCGTGTTGAGCTGCATGCAAATCACACCCGGTTCGACGCGGGCGTAAAAGTCCTTTTTGTTGATCTCCAGGATCTTGTTCATGTTGTGCAGGTCAAGCAGAATGCCGCCCCTGACCGGCAAAACCGCGCCGGTTGTGCTTGTGCCGCTTCCGCGGGCCGTTACGGGAACCTTGTCCCTGTGGGCCAATTTCATGATTGCCGAGACCTGTTCCGTGGTTTTTGCATATACAACGGCATCCGCGATGCCCTGGTGGACGGACATATCCCGGGAGTTGCAGAGGCGTTCGATGTATTCCGTATGAACGTTCTCCGGGCCTACGATTTGGGCGATTTCTTCATAAATGCTCATGGGGTTCCTCCTCTGACGAATGCAATGGTGTGTCACCGTCTCATGCGGGGGAGTGTTCCGGTATGGCTAATATCTAGCTACAAAGTGACTATAGGGGAAAGGGGTCCGGAATGTCAAGCAGAAACGTTGGGCGCGGAAGCCGGGGAACCTGTTTTTCCGGCCTCTACAAAGAGGAACAATATCGAGGGGTTGAAATGGGCGACTCCGTAAGGATA
>JAWOJI010000049.1:0-4006 GCA_046481735.1 Desulfatiglandales bacterium
CCATTTCTTTTGAGGATCAGGTCCTAGTTTACAGGAAAAGATCCTGGAAACTGCCTGACGAGAAATCCGGAGGCCTTATCGAGAAAGGCCTTCGGTATGGAGAAAACCCGGGCCAGGAAGCGGCCCTCTATGAACTGGTGAACGGCAACCTGGTGCTCGGGCAGTGCCAGTTCATCGAACCGGGCAGGGGACTGGTTTCCGCAATCGCCGAAGAGGATATGGTGCAGGAGGGGAAACACCCGGGGAAGATTAATCTCACCGATGTGGACAATGCGATCAACATCATGAAGTATCTCATGGACAAGCCGCTGGCGGTCATCGTAAAGCACAACAATCCCTGCGGCGTCGCCTGCGGAAGCAGCCTCGCAGAGGCCTACGAAAAGGCCAACACCGCAGACCGGATTGCCGCTTTCGGGGGAGCGGTGGCTTTCAACAGGCCTGTGGACAAAGCCACTGCGGAGCGCATCTCTCAGAACTACCTGGAGGTCGTAGCTGCACCGGAGTACGAGGAGGGTAGTGTTTCGATCCTCGCCGGGCGAGGGAATCTCCGAATCCTCAGGATCAAAGGGATCGAGCGGCTTGCCTCCTATGCAAGCACGCGCTTCCTGGACTTCAAAAGCCTAATGGACGGAGGGATCATTGTGCAGCAGTCGCCGCTGAACCGTATCCGAACGGCAAAGGACTTTCTCCCCGCCGCCGCGGAGTATAAGGGGAAGGCCTACGCAATCGAAAGGAAGCCCACGGAAACGGAGTACGAGGATATGCTTTTCGGATGGCAGGTGGAACAGGGAGTGACTTCGAACTCCGTTATTTACGTCAAAAACGGGGTCACAACCGGAATCGGAACCGGTGAGCAGGACAGGGTGGGAGTGGCCGAAATCGCCGTCTACAAGGCCTACACCAAGTACGCCGACTGGTTGTGCGTCAGGAGACACGGTGTTCCTTACAAGGATATGGAACTCAAGGTCGCAAAAGGGGAAAAGGACCGGGACGTCCTGGAAGAAATCGACGCGGAAACGAGGCAAGCCAAGGGCGGGCTGATTGGGGCCGCCATGGTTTCCGATGCATTTTTTCCTTTCAGGGACGGCGTGGACGTCGGCATCAAGGAAGGAATCTCGGCGGTGGTGCAACCCGGGGGGTCCATGAGGGACTTTGAGGTTATCGAGGCATGCAATGAAGCCGATCCCCAGGTCACCATGGTCTTCACCGGCCAGCGCGCCTTCAAACATTAACCACAGAGAGATTATTATTAGCCACAGACACACACTGACATTTCGGCCGAGCGTGTCGCTCGACCGAAACAGGCCCATTAAAGAACAAACCTTTTTATCTGAGCCTTGGGATAAGTGAAGTTGATCAACAGACCGATTTTACGGCCGGTTGCCTTGAGGTAGTTCAAAAGCTGGGCCTCATGAATCTTTTGCAAAGATTCAATGGCCTTGAGTTCGAGAATTACCTCGTTTTCCACCACTATATCGGCAAAATATTCACCGATCGAATGGCCTTTGTAGATGACTTTTACTGGAACTTGGGCTTCAGCCTTCAGACCGCTGTTGCGCAACTCGACAATCAAAGCATTCTCATAGACTTTCTCAAGAAAACCTGCGCCGAGATGTTTATTGACCTGAAAGACTGCTTTGCGGATATGGAAAGTCAATTCGTTTATTTCCAAAGAACCCCCTCAAAGCAATAAGATTGGATTTTCACCTTCGCCTTGTGCGAAGGCGAAAATGTCTGTGTGGGTCTGTGGCAAATATACTCTTTATTCTTAGGGCTGGGCAAGCCTTTCGCTATGGCATGTAGAGGGGGCTTTTTTCCCAGTCCCGGTGAGAGTCCTGGAAAGACTTGAGGAAGCATCTGCCTTTCTTGTTTCTGAGGTCATAGATGCCGTGCCTGAGCAGGGTTACGAGCACCCCGCCCTTCATGCTCAGCGTGACATCATATCTGCTGAAATCGCTCACGATCCCACGAAGCACCTCCCCATCGAGCAAAGTGAAAAGCAGGACTTCCTTTTCCTTCATCAGAGGGAAAAGAGATTTGTTTTTGACAAAGTAGCGCCTTCTGGGAGCGAGAATGGGTTCGAGGTTCATGGATTCGACTTTCTTGTCCACCTTGATGAGAGGCTTGACGGCTTCGCTCGCATCATCAGGGTAAAGGTAGTTCACCTGGATCTTCTGAAGCTCCTCCTTCTCTTTTCCGGGGACATCCAGGCTGATCTCCCATTTGCGGTTTTCCATCACGACGCCCCTCAAGATTCGGCGGCCGTGGAGATGCAATCCCCATGGTTTTCCTGAAGTCATCGCCGTGTCAAAGACCGAGACATCGTAATTCCGGGCCAGGTATTCGTCCAATCCTTCAAGGTGTCCCATGTTCCGCCTCTCTTGTTTGATGGGTGAACTATAAACGCGGAAAGGAACGCCTGTCAATGAGTTGGCATTTCATCAGCCGGAGACCGTTTTCTCTTATCAGCTATGCACTTGCAATCGCGCACAGGGATTTCGGCCAAGCATGCCGGTCAGCCAAAATCCCTGTCTTCGAAAAGGCGGATCACCCCGTACCGGCCGTCGTAGCCCCCCTCTTTGATCACCCTGCCTTCCCGCATCCTCCGGACGGCTTCTCCAAGCAAAGGTCCCCCTGCATCGGTGATTTCGTCCAGGGGAGTGCGCATGAGGATATCCATTTCCGGCCCAAGCCGGTTCAGAAGCTCATCATATGCGGACGCCACTTTCTTGGATGAGGGACCGCAATCCAAAACTTCGGAAAGGATTTCCGAAAGGGGAATAAGATTTGAGAAAGATACGGAAGTGGAGGGTGTCTCCCGGTCCGAAAGTTCATAAACTCGATGAAGCACGCCTACGGTGACGGGTTTTCCGCATTTTGGACATAACGAGTTCCTCCCCCTGGTTTCTCCGGGGTAAAGCTTCACCTCACACTTGCGATGCCCGTCAAGGTGATACTTGCCCTCCTCGGGAAAAAACTCGATGGTTCCCTTGAAACCCCCTTTGCCCATCATGGCCGTCACCAGGTGATCATATTCCAATCCCGTGTCAAAGACATTGGCCTCCCTTCCCAGTTTGGCCGAAGAGTGGGCGTCGGAGTTGGAAACAAGGACATAGGAATCCAGAGCGGACACACGGCGGTTCATGGGCGGATCCGACGAAAGGCCGGTTTCCAGGGCATAGATGTGGGGGGTGAGGTCGCCAAAGCACTCCTCGATCCTTTCGAAACCCGACTTCGACCCAAAGAGGGAAAACCAAGGCGTCCATATGTGAGCAGGGATGAAGAAGGATCGAGCGCATGTTTCCAGGACGATCTCAAGAAGGTCTCGGGAGTCGAGACCCAGGATGGGACGGCCGTCTGAGCGCAGGTTCCCGATCCGGCCCAAACGGTCATTGAGTCTAAAAACAGAGTCGAAATCGGGCATGAGCACGAGGTTGTGGACCTTCCGGGTTTTCCCTTCCCGCTTGTAAATGCAACTGATTTCGCCGGAGAGCAGAAAGCGCGTCTCCGAGCGGCAGGAAGGCGGCAGAGCAGTTTCGACTTCCCTTTCCAGGTCCGGTCTGAGCCGGTAAAACCCTGTTTCCGCCTCCACCAGGTTCTCCCGCAGTTCCTTCAACCAGCCTGGGTGGGTGAAGTCGCCCGTGCCGATCACGGTGATTCCCTTTCTCCGTGCCCAAAAGGCAAGGCCTGTGGGGATCAGATCCCGGGAGGTGGCGCGGGAGAAATGGGAATGAATGTGCAGGTCGGCGATGAATTCCATAGAGGGAACTATCAACGATCGGTGAAAGCCTGTCAATCTCCAAGTGGGGCTGGAACTTTGATCCCGAATCTGATAAGAGAGTCAGGAAGAACATGGGAGTCCGGTCTTGGGCAATAAAGAACTTTCATCCAGCGGAGAAAGGATTGTCAGCACCAGTTGCTCCTATGATTGCGGGGCGCGCTGCGTGCTCAAGGTTCATGTCAAGGACGGGATGATCACCCGAATCGGGACGGATGAACGTCCCAT